>CANPXQ010000052.1 GCA_947586295.1 uncultured Bacilli bacterium | reverse complement strand
CTTCACAATGACCACAAGGACTAATTGGTAAAGCCGTAACCCGATCCCCCACTTTTAAATCACTACGAGATCCCGGATAAATTACCGTTCCCGCATATTCGTGACCCATTACTAAACCAACTGGATTACCAGATACCCAATAATGTAAATCACTACCACAAATACCACATTTTTTAACATCAATTATTACTTTATCCCCTTCTACCGGTTCATCTATTTCTTTTATTTCAAATTTCTTAACCCCTTTAATTGCAACACTTTTCATATTTTTTCCCTTTCCTTTTCTTTTTTAAAAACCACGGCCACCGCCGCCGCCTCCACCAAAGCCTCCGCCTGATGAAAAGCCACCCCCAAAACCAGAACCACTACTAAAGCTAGATGAAGCATTAGCCCTATTAATCGCGACTGTCGCTCCATTTATTGCCGAAGTAACAGTATTATTAATAACATTCCCAATATTTATATTATTATAAATAAATACCGGATTATACCCATAATAAGTCGAAGTATCTATTTCTTTTATTTTAACATTCATTACTTTTTTTACTTTTTCCGCTAAACCAAAAATAGTTGCATAAACTAAATATCTTTCCCATAAGATAATTTCTGGCAATTCTTTTAATTCAAAAGTAGAAAAATCATCTAAAAAGTTTTTAAATGCTTGCCATTTCGCATAATGTTCAATTCCTTTTTCTGTTTTCTTAGTATACAATAAAGAATAAACAAAATAACCAATACTTAATAATAAAGGTAAAATGGTAACAATATTTAAAACATTTAGAAAATAATTATAAAAAGTAATAATTAAACCAACAATAAATAAAACTACCCCTAAACTACTTTTTTTCTTTTCAAAAAACTCTTGTTTTTCGCCATCGGCTATAACTGCATTTTTCCATTTAGTATAACTATTCATAAACGTATTACAAGTTTTAGTACTTTTCGCATAATCTTTTAATTCTTTAGTGGTAAATTTATTATCTTTCCCCACTTTTTGAAATAAAAAGTTAAGCAGGATTTTTTCTGTTTCATTAGTATTATTATCGTTTTCTAAAGTAAATTCATATTCTTTATTATTACCATCTAAATCTTTAAATGTAATATTCTTTTTATAAATTAAATTCATAATCGAAGCACTTAAAGCATTAGGGGTAATATTTTTCTTCATTAAATAATCAATTACTTCAACATTATAATCATCAATAAATTCCCGATAATATTTGCCTTTAAAATTACTTTTTCTTTCTTTATCATATTTAAAATAAGTATAAAGAAACGCTATTATAACACTTATAATATAAATACTGGATAAAACAATTGTCGAATAATAACGAAAACGAATCTCTTTTCGTAAAGCATTTTGTCTATCCGCATTTATTTGTTCTTCCTTTAATATTTCTTCTAAAGCTGGAGCATTACTTACTTTTTGAACATCACTATTAAGTAAATCTTTAGCAAAAGTTACTCTTAATGTTAAAGGAGAATAACTATCTAATTTATCAGTATAAGCATATAAGCCTTCATTATTTATTTTTTCTACTTTCCCAATTAAATTATTATCGGCATTGGCAAAAATTCGAAAATCTTGGGAATCATCTTTATCCGGCAAATAAAGCTTTATTTGTAAATCATTTATATCATCTTCATAACCATCACCAATAAAATTCCATCTAACTTCAGCCACATCTTCGTGTTTAATAGCAACATCTTTTAAAGTATATTCTAGGTAAAAAACAACCATTTCCCCATTAGTTGGTTGATACATTCGATAGCGGTATCCACCATTTAAAGAACTTTTGAGATATTTATAACTATCACCATTATTAGCATAATTAGTTTCCTTAAACGTAGTTAAAGAATCATTAAAGATATTAAAAGATGCTTTACTTACCTTCTTCCCTTTAATAACCATATCTATTAGGTCACTAGCATTATAAATACTACTTCCTTTATTCGATAAATAATATATATCTTTTTCATAACCATTGATATCTCCAGCAATATAAATAGCTTCTTTAACTAATAAATTACCATTGGCTTGAATAAAAGATTCAATATAATAATGTTTTATTTCATAATCGGCCTTTACCTTAAGAGGAATAAATAATAATAGACTAATTATTAATAAATAAAATTTTTTTTGCATACTAACCTCTATAATAAAGAGCGCTTTAAACGCTCTTAAAATTTAACTTGAACATTTTCTCTTTCTTTTTCACTAGCTTCAAAGAAAGCTTCTTTTTTAAATTTAAAAATACTCGCTATTATGTTACTAGGAATAACTTCTGTTTTATTATTATATTGTAAAACAGTATCATTATAAAATTGACGAGCACTAGCAATTTTACTTTCCGTTTCGGTAAGTTCTGTTTGTAATTGTTGAAAATTAGTATTCGCTTTCAAATCAGGATAAGCTTCCGCCAAAGCAAATAATTTTGAAATAGCTTGATTAAGTTCATTATCCGCTTCCATAGCTTCTGTTGGTGTAGATGCAGTAGTATAACTATTACGAGCTTTTACTACAGCTTCTAAAGTTTCACTTTCGTGTTTCGTATATCCCTTAACGGTTTCAATTAAATTAGGAATTAAATCAAATCTTCTTTTTAATTGAACATCAATTTGTGCCCATTGATCTTTAACCCTATTTCTTAATACTACTAAACCATTATAAGTTGTAACCACCCATAAAATTAAAACTGCTAAAATAACTAAAATTATTATTAATGTTGTTGTCATACGACCCTCCTTTACATTAAAATATTACCACATATTCTAAACTTATTCAACATATTGTTTAATATGAAAACTTTTATTATTGGCCTTTTAGTAGGGATAACTTCCTTTATTCCGGGAATCTCTGGAGGTACTATTTTTTATTTATCTGGAGAGTTAGATAATTTAGTTATTTATTTTAAAAATATTAAAAAATATTATTTAAAACTTTTCATTCTTTTTCTAGGTGCTATTTTAGGTATTATCTTTTTTTCACCCTTAATGGAACTATTATTTAAAAAATACCCTAATATAACTAAATTATTCTTTGCTTACTTAGTTTTAAATACTTTACCTAATTTTATTAAAAAAATAAAAGTTAAAATTAATAAACCTTTATTTATATTAGCTTTTTTATTATTAATAATTATAAATTATTTTTTAAAAGTTAATACTTTAGTATATGCTAATATTAATATAACTTTTGTTTTTTTAATATTTTTTACAATATGTGGTTTTTTAGATGGATTTATCACAATTATCCCCGGAATAAGTGGTTCGATGATGATGATGATTTTAGGTCCTTATTATTTATATAAATCTATTAGCGCTAACATCTTAAATAATCCTATTTATCTTATTCCTTTATTATTTTATTTTTTAGGAGATGTGGTTGGAATAATTATTGGTAGTATATTTACCAATAATATTATTAAAAAATATGAAAGTATAAGCAATTCTTTAATAATGGGTTTTATCGTTGCCAGTATATTTATAATTATTCCTTTTAAAGAAGTTGTTACCATTGAAGGCTTTATAATCTTGCTAATAAGTTATATTCTAAGTAATATATTTATTATAAATGCGAAGGATTAAAATCAATATCAATATTAATATTATTATTTAAAGTATATAAATTAACTACATCTTTTAAGACAGGATATAATTTTTCATCTATTTTATATTTAATTAAAATTTGAAATCGATATAAATTATTAAATTTAAATACTAAAGCGGTAGTTGGGCCTAAAACAATCGTTTCTTTTTTTAAATTACTAGTTAAATAATCTTTTATTTTTTGGGCATTTTCTAAAGCAATATGATAATCTTTACCCATTACTTTTAAACTAACTAAATAATAATATGGCGGATATTTTAAATTCTTTCTAATGGCCATTTCTTCATAATAAAAGGCTTTATAATCATTTTTCACAACATTATTTATCACATAATTGGTAGGATTAAAACTTTGAATTATAACTTCGCCCTTTAAAGAACCTCGACCACTTCGCCCCGATGCTTGCGTAAGTAAAGAAAAAGTATTTTCACTGGAACGAAAATCGGGAATATTTAAAGAATTATCGGCATTAATAATTCCTACTAAAGTAACTTTAGGAAAATCTAGACCTTTACTAACCATTTGCGTACCGATTAACATATCATATTTATGTTCTTGAAAATCTTTAATAAAGGCTTCATAAGAACCTTTTTTAGTAGTTGTATCTTGATCCATTCGCACTACTTTAATTAAAGGAAAAGTTTTTTTAATATATTCTTCTAATTTTTCAGTTCCTAAACCATAATAATTTAAAGCCTCTTCACCACATTTAGGACATCTATCAGCTTTTTTTATTTGATAACCACAGTAATGACATATTAAATTATTGGTACTTTCATGGTAAGTTAAAGTAATATCACAATTAGGACATTTATAAACAAAAGTACAATTACTACAATTAACATAGGTAGCATAACCGCGACGATTTAATAAAAGAATAATTTGTTCTTTTTTCTCTAAGCGATTTTTTATTTTTTCTTTTAATTCGGTACTTAAGATATTATTTCTTTTCTTTAATTCTAAAAACATATCCACAATATGAATTTTAGGAAGACTTGAGCCATCTATTCTTTTATCTAAGATAAGAAGTTCATACACTTTTTTACTAGATCGAGCCATAGATTCTAAAGAAGGAGTAGCACTACCTAAAACAAGGGGAATATTATTATATTTAGCTCGAAATAAAGCAATATCTTTAGCATTATATTTAGGATTATTATCTTGTTTATAATTTAAACTATGTTCCTCATCAATAATAATTATCCCTAAATTCGTTAAAGGCGCAAAAACAGCACTACGCGTACCAATAACTATTTTAACTTCATTCCGCATAATTTTTAAATATTCATCGTGTTTTTCTCCACTGGATAAAGCACTATGTAATATTGCTACATCATTACCAAAAGCTTCATAAAATCTTTTAACTATTTGCATTGTGAGTAATATTTCAGGAACTAATACTAAAGCCGTTTTACCTCTTTTTACTACTTCTTCAATTATTTTTAAATAGACGATTGTTTTACCACTACCCGTTATTCCATATAATAAAAATGGTTGATATTTATCTAAAGTATTTATAACTCGTTTATATACTTTTTCTTGCGAAAAAGTTAATTTATAATTAGTTTCAAGCGCGGTATTATTTAACCGATACATTGCTTTTTTTCCTTCTATTACCACTTTATTTTTAATTAAAGTATTTAAACTACTACTCTTTATTGCACTTTTTAAAACTTCTTTGTCTTTTTCTAATAATTCAATTATAGCGATTTGTTTTAAATATTTTTTATTTGTTAATTTATATTTTTTAATATCTATTAAAGGATTTAATTTAACATAAGTTTTATATAAAGTATAATTATGAGTTATTCTTTTGGCTTTTAATGCTGAAGGTAAAAGCGTTTGCAAAGCCGTTATTTTTGAACATAATGTCGTCGTCGCTAAATAATTAGCAATCTCTAGTAATTCTTTATTTAAAACTAATTCTGGGTCTACTAAAGAAATAATTTTTTTAATTTTAAAATCCCTTTTTACTTCATCTAATAGTTCTAAAACAAAACCTAATATTTCTTTATTACCAAAAGGTACTTTTACTTTCATACCTACTTTGATTTTATCTTTTAAGATAGAAGGAACTTCATAAATAAATGTTTTATCTAAACTTTTAGCTGTATATTCAATTATTACTTGGGCAAACATAAAACTCTCCTTTTAATTAATTGTAAAGAAAAAAACTATCTTTTTCAAGATAATTTTAGATTTGCATTAATTCTGTTTCTTTATTTTTAACTTCTTCATCAACTATTTTATTATATTTATTTATTAATTCTTGAATTTCTTCTAATTGATGTTTTTCTTCATCTAAAGGTAATTCTTCTTTTTTAATATCATTATTAGCATCTTGACGAATATTTCTTAAAGCTACTTTTGCTTCTTCTCCAATAGCTTTCGCTTGTTTAACATATTCAATCCGTCTTTCTTCGGTTAAAGAAGGAATCGTTAAAATAACCATTTCTCCATTATTGGTTGGCGCTATTCCTAAATTTGCTTCATTAATAGCGCGTTCAATATCTTTTAATAAACTCCGATCAAAAGGTTTAATAAATAGTTGCCGGGCTTCAAATACTGTAATATTGGCAATACTTTGAATGGGAGATGTTGCTCCATAACAACTAACCATTATGCCATTTAACATTGCCGGATTAGCTCTTCCTGCTCGAATATTTAATAACCTATTTTTTAAATTTTCAATTGTTTGGAACATTTTTAATTCAATATCATCCATTTTATCCTCCTTTAACTTAAGACTATAGTATCATTATAACTTAAGTTGCTCGCTTTGACAACATATGTTATCGCCAGTTTTCCAACTTTATTAATATATAAAGCAAAAGTATTAAAATTATTCATTGTATCATCAACCGATATTTCTTCATTTAAA
>CANPXQ010000051.1 GCA_947586295.1 uncultured Bacilli bacterium | reverse complement strand
GCAGCAGCCGATGTACCAGCTATTGTACCAAAGTTACCATGACCATCTACTAACATATAGCGATAATTAAAATCTTGGGCCATTCTTACCATCGCTTCATATATAGATGAATCTCCGTGAGGATGATATTTTCCCATTACATCCCCAACAATTGTAGCACTTTTACGATGTTGTTTATCAGGTGTTAAACCATTTTCTAACATTGCATATAATATTCTTCGATGAACAGGTTTTAAACCATCTCTTAAATCAGGTAGTGCCCGTGATGTTATAACACTCATTGAATAATCTAGGAAGGATTTTTCTATTTCATCAACTATATTTTTTTCAGTTAAGCGATCTTTATTTGTTTCTTCTATTACTTCATCTTCCATATTAAAACCTCCTATATGTCTAAATTTTCTACTTTCAAGGCATTATCTTCAATAAATTTTCTTCGTGGTTCAACTTCTTCGCCCATTAATTTACTAAATGCTGCATCAGCTTCAATAATATCCTCTACCGTTATTTTTCGTAAAATTCTTTTATTTATATCCATTGTTGTTTCATTTAATTCCTCAGGATCCATTTCCCCTAAACCTTTCATTCTAAGTAATGAATAAGTTGTATTTTTTTCATTTAATTTAGCAATATATTCATCTCTTTCTTCATCATCCAAAACATATTTAATTGTTTTTCCGTGCTTAATACAATACAAAGGGGGATTAGCCGCATATACGTGACCTTGTTCTACTATAGGTCTAAAGAAACGATAGAATAATGTAAGTAATAAAACTCTAATATGTTCACCATCAACATCGGCATCGGTCATAATAATTATTTTATCATAACGTAATTTTTCAATATCAAATTCTTGACCAATTCCCGTACCAAATGCTGTTATAATTGTTCTTATTTCATCATTACTTAAAGCTTTATCTAATCTAGCTTTTTCAACATTTAAGATTTTTCCTTTTAAAGGTAATATTGCTTGATGGACACTATCACGCCCTTTTATTGCCGAACCACCAGCACTATCTCCTTCGACTAAAAATATTTCACAAGTACTTGGATCTTTTTCTTGACAATCTTCAAGTTTTCCTCCAAATGATATATGACTATCTAAATCACTTTTTCTAGTCATTTCTCGGGCTTTTTTGGCTGCTATCCGTGCCCGAGATGCAGTTATACATTTTTCTATAATTAATTTTGCTACATCGGGATGTTCTAATAAATATCTTTCAAATCCTTCAGAAAATATATCATTTGCTATCTTCCGAACTTCAATATTTCCTAATTTAGTTTTTGTTTGTCCTTCAAATTGTGGATTGGGATGTTTACAAGAAATAATCATCGTTAATCCTTCTCTAACATCATCGCCCGTTAAACTATTATCTCCATCTTTTATTATTTTTGCATTTTTAGCATAGTTATTATTTATTCTAGTTAAAGCATTTTTTACACCATCTTCGTGAGTTCCACCTTCATATGTATTAATATTATTGGTATACGAATAAATTGTCGGAATATAACCATCATTATATTGACACGCTATTTCTAATTGGATACCATCTTCAGTCCCTTCTAAATATATAATATCTTCGTGCAAAGAATTTTTATTTTTATTTAATTTTTGAACATATTCGATTATCCCACCATTATATAAAAATGTATCCTTTTTTTCATCTTCTCTTAAATCGTATAAATTTATACGCAATCCTTTATTCAAATAACAAATTTCTTGCAATCTTTTATATAATGTATCATAATCATAAACTGTAGTTTCCGTAAAAATTTGAGAATCAGCCTTAAATCTTACTACTGTTCCTGTTCTATTTTCATCACAATCGCCTATTACTTTTAATTCTTCTACTGGTTTACCACCATTTTCAAATCTTTGATAATATACTTTTTTATCACGATAAACAGTTACTTCCAACCATTCACTCAAAGCATTTACAACACTCGCTCCAACGCCATGAAGGCCTCCAGATACTTTATAACCTTCGCCTCCAAATTTTCCTCCGGCGTGCAATACTGTAAAAATAGTTTCAATAGTTGATAAACCTGTTTTTTCATTTTTTCCCGTTGGCATTCCTCGGCCATCATCGCGAACTTCAATAATATTTCCCTTATCTACTATTACTTCAATATCATCACAAAATCCCGCTAGAGCTTCATCTACCGCATTATCTACTATTTCCCAAACTAAATGATGTAATCCTTTTTCTCCAGTAGTTCCTATATACATTCCTGGACGTTTCCGAACTGCTTCCAATCCTTCTAATACTTGAATATCATTATCAGTATAATGTATATCTTTATTCATATTTTCTCCCTTATACTTCCGTTAATTACTTTAAATATACTACTTTTTTCTTTTATTTTTTTAGGTACTTTATTTAATTCTGTAGTTGTTATAAATGTCTGAACATCATTATTCAATAATTTAAAAATATTAACAATTTTACTTTCATCTAATTCACTAAATAAATCATCTAAAATTAATATTGGATAATCTTTTAAAATACTATTAATAATATTTATTTCCGCTAATTTAAACGAAATAATAGCATTTTTTAATTGTCCCTGACTTCCCCAATCTTTTAATTTATTACCATCCAAAATAAATTCAAAATCATCATGATGAATTCCTAACAATGTCTTCCCATTAGCCATTTCTTTACTATATATTTTTCGATATAATTCCAATAATTCCTTTTCGGTTTTATTAAAACTAGATCGATAAACTATTTTTAAATTTCCCTGACCAAATATTTTTTTATAAACATCTTTAATATATTCATTAAGATTATTTATATATTCCAAACGATATTTATATATTTTTTTTCCATATTCTAATATTTTTTTGGTTAAAATATCTAAATATTCTCGAGAAGCATTCCCATATAAATATAATTGTTTTAAATAAGCATTGCGTTGCTTTAAAATTTTATTATAATTACTTAATAAAATCATATATTCTTTAAATATTTGACTAATTTCAATATTTAGAATTCTCCTTCTTTCACTTGGTGAAGAATTAACTAATTCGGTATCTCGAGGATAAAAAAGAACTATTTGTACTTTCGTAACATATTCACTTATTTTATTTATTTTATTATTATCTATCTCCACTTTTTTGCCATCATTACTAATATAAACTTTATACGTTGAATAGTCATTATTTTTTAATATTTTTCCTTCAACAATTGTATTTTTTTTATTTTTTTGAATCAATTGTTTATCACTAGTTAAACGAAATGACTTAGTTAGTGCTAATAAATAAATCGCCTCAACCAAATTAGATTTTCCACTACCATTTTCTCCATATATAATATTTAAATTATTTTTAAAATCTAAATTTAGGTTTTCATAATTACGAAAATTTGTTAATTTTAATTTGCTAATTTTCATTTTTAGCCTCTTTTTTGTCAAATATTAAATTTTTATTGCAATATGTATATCTATATGCAAATTAATTATATCACATTTAAAAGTTATTTAAAAGGCTAAATAACTAAATTAACTATTTTTTTAAGGCATAAATTGCCAACAAATTTCCACTTTTTAAAATCTGCTTATAAAAAATATTATATGATATTAAAAATAATATTTTTTCATTGTTTTTAAAAGTAACCTCTACATATTTATTTACTTTACGATAACTGATTATATTATTATATACAAACCACAAACCAATTTCATTACGCAATGAATAAATAGGAAATAATAATAAATTATCTTTTTCATTTATTATTATAGGTACCTTACTATTATTTTTAGTTAAATATTTACTTGCTTTAATTCTTCCATCTAAGCTACTTCCATAATATAGACAACTTTCATCGAGAATTTTTGTAATATAGTTTATACATACAATTTTTCCTTCTGTAGATACTATTTCAACCTGCTGATTATTTTTCATAATAAATAATGTATTTTCATTAATATATGGCATAATATTCCCCCTTAAAATGGTTATTATTATACACACAGATAAGAAAAATTTTGTCGAATTAAAGAAAAAAAGACAATTTTTTTAGTCTTTTTAATATGTTTTAATTGGTAATATAAGTTCTAATAAAGTTTCATCAGTAACAGGTTTTATAATTATTGGTTTATCATCAGTATTAAGTAATAAGAATATATTTTCTTCTTTTATAACTTTTAAAGCATCCAACATATATTTAGAACTAAATGATATATTTAAACTTTCTTTATTATTACTATCTATAATTAATTTTTCCTCAGCATTTCCTAATTCATTTGAAGCACTTGTTATTACCATATTTTTTCCTTCAATATGCACTTTAATAATATTTTTTTCTTTATTTTCGGCTAGTAAAGCTGCTCGATCTACAGCATCATAAAAATCTTGTAAATTTAAATTAATCATATAGGCAAAATCTGATGGAATAAAATGATTAGTTTCGGGATATGCACCTTCCAATAAATTACTTTGTAAGAAAATATTTTTATATTTAAATAAGATTTTATTTTTAAAAATATACATTTCAACATTTTCTTCATCATCACATAATATTTTTTCTAATTCTACAATACTTTTGCCTGGAATAACTATATTAATACTATCTTCAATAATATTATCGAGACGAATATTTTTTTTAGCTAGGCGATAAGAATCAGTTGCTATACATTCTAATATATCACCATTTATTTTTAAATTTAAACCAGTTAATAAAGGTCTTACTTCTTGATTAGATAAAGCATAAGAAGTTTGATTAATAACTTCTTTAAGCATACTTGCTTTAAGAATAATAACCTTTTCATTTGCTTCCATATTTATATTTGGATAATCTATAGGATTATAACCATTTAAACGATATTGATTTGTTTCGGAATAAATCTTAATTTTTAAATCATCTTCTACCTCAAAGTTTATAATATCTGTTGGCATCTTTTTTATCATTTCAACAAAAGATTTACTTTGAATTATTACTTTACCTTCCCCTTCTTTATAATTAATATTGTTTTCCTTAATATTAACTTTAATAGATAATTCACTATCACTTGCTAGTAAGCTAATCCCTTCTTTATTAATTTCAAAGACAATACCATTTAATACAGGAATAGTAGTCCTTTGAGTTAAAGCTCTTGTAACATCATTTAAAGCTTCTAATAAAATATTTTTTTCAATACTCCATTTCATTTTTTCTTCTCCTTTATTTTATATTTATTTATTAATTATTTTTATTATAGTGTTGAAATGTTAATAACTAACTTAATTTTAATTAAATATGTTTATTTTTTATTAACATTATTTCAACTTATCACGAATTTCTTCCAACACTTTATTTAAATTTTCATCGGTCTTTAAACTTTTTGTTATTTTGTCTAAAGCAATGGATACAGTTGAATGATCTCTTCCTCCAAATTCTAAACCAATTTTCATTAAATTTTCCTCTGTTTCCATTCGACATAAATACATTGCTATATTTCGACATTTCACAATATTATTATTTTTCTTTTTACTCTTTAAATCGTCTACTGATATATTAAAATAATTAGCCACAGCTTTTTGAATTGCCGGAATAGTATTATTAATAAAAATATTAGTAGTAACATAATCTTTTAAAGCTTCAATAGCAAAATCTAATGTTATTTTTTCCGGGACCATCATAGCTGTATAAGCTAGTAACCTATTTATTGTTCCTTCAATATGTCTAACATCATTTACACAAGCATTTGCAATATATTCAATAACATCATTATTTAATTTATTTTCAATACTAGTATTTTTAATTTTAGCTTTTATTATTTCACATCTTAAATTAAAATCTGGAGGATATATATCTACTGGTAGTCCCCACATAAAGCGACTTCGCAATCTTTCCTCTATTTTTTTTAAATCATCAGGGCTTTTATCGCTACTAATTATTATCTGTTTATTAGCTTGATGTAATTCATTAAAAGTGTGAAAAAATTCTGTTTGAGTTTTTTCGGCACCCACTAGAAATTGAATATCATCGATAATTAGGACATCAACATTGCGATATTTATTTTTAAATTCATTGGCATAATTTAAACTATTAATACCCTTATCTAAAGTCGCAATTCCCGTAAAATCACTCATAAATTCATTACTTGTTGTATAAATTACTTTTAAATTAGAGTTTAAAGTTATATAATTTCCTATGGCCTGCATTAAATGGGTTTTACCTAAACCACTTCGTCCATATATAAACAAGGGATTGTGAATTTCTCCAGGATTTTTAGCGACCGCCTGGGCAGCTACAAAGGCGAGTCGATTTGTATCTCCTACTATAAAATTATCAAATGTATATTTTGAATTTAGATTGGTATTCCAACTTA
The DNA here is from genome assembly GCA_947586295.1 of uncultured Bacilli bacterium. GTDB lineage: Bacteria > Bacillota_I > Bacilli_A > RF39 > UBA660 > Onthocola_B. The sequence goes on along the minus strand of CANPXQ010000051.1, from coordinate 364 downwards.
TTTTTTCTTTATTTTCTTCAATTATATTTGTATTTTCTTGATTTGTATTTTGTAATTCTTCTTCTAACAAATATTCAAAAGTATATTCTTTGCCTGTTAAAGAAAAAAATGTATCTTTAATAAGCTTACCATAATTATCATTTAACATACTTTTATGAATTTGCATCGGTACTTTAAAGGTTATTGTATCATTAGTAATAGAAATGAGTTCTAATTTAGCAAACCAAATCGTATAGACATTTTGACTAACTTGGCCCGCAATTTCTAATAGAAATTGATTAAATAAGTCTTCTGTTTTCAAAACCTCACCCCACTATCACTACTTCCTAAATAAATTGTAATACAAATTTGTCGAAAAAAAAAG
>CANPXQ010000050.1 GCA_947586295.1 uncultured Bacilli bacterium | reverse complement strand
ATTGGCAAAGTTGTTACTTGAAACATTTCGCCAGCCCCTTCACAATCACTGGCAGTAATTAAAGGAGCATGAAAATATACATATCCGCGATCTTGAAAATATTGATGAATTGCATAAGCGGCAATACTGCGTACTCTAAATACGGCTTGAAATAAATTGGTTCGTGGTCTTAAATAAGCAATTTCACGTAAAAATTCTCTTGTAGGACGTCCCTTAGCTTGTAAAGGATAATCCATTGGACAATCGCCCAAAAGAATAACTTCACTCGCTTGCATTTCATAATCTTGTTTACCACTTGATTTAACAATAGTTCCAATGACTTTAATAGCACTACCTAGAGAAATTTTAGTAATATCATTAAAGTTTTTTAAAGCATCAGTATATACAACTTGCAAATGTTCTTGAGTTGTTCCATCAGAAAAATCAATGAATCCAAAGTTTTTTTGATCACGGTGACTTCTAACCCATCCTTCTAAAGTTACTTCTTTATTTAAAAAATCTTTAATATTAGAAAATAAATCTCTTAAATCCATATATCCTCCTTAATCACGAATTTTTATATGTAATTCCCGTAATTGTTTTTCATCTAAAGTATTTGGACTACCCATTAATAAGTCCATTCCTGAAACATTTGGTGGGAATACTTGAACTTCTCTTAAATTTTCTTCATCTGTTAAAAGCATAATAATTCGGTCAATACCTGGGGCCATACCGGCATGAGGAGGTGCACCAAATTGAAAAGCCGTATATAAACTTCTAAATTTATTTTTAATAACATCTTCACTATATCCGGCAATAGCAAAAGCTTTTTTCATAATTTCAATGTCGTGATTTCGAACAGCTCCTGAAGCCATTTCACAACCATTGCACACAAAATCATATTGATATGCCACAATATTGGCAATATCATTATTTTCTAATGCTTCTAATCCTCCTTTAGGCATACTAAATGGATTATGACCAAAATCCCATTTATTATCTTCCTCGTTAAATTCATACATTGGAAAATCATTAATAATGCAAAATTCGAATCGATTGAGATCAATTAACTCTAAATCATTACCTAGTTTATTTCTAAGTAAACCGGCATATTTAACAGCATTTTTATTATCAGCTACTAAAAAGATGACCGCATTATTTTTTAATTTTAATTTTTCCGTTATATTTTCTTTTTCTTCATTGTTTAAATATTTAACAATAGATCCCGTTAATTCATTATTTTGATATTTTAAATAAGCAAATGTTTTGGCTCCTTTTTCTTTAATAAATTCTTCCGTTTTTTTATACCAAGAATTAGGCTTATCACAGTTATCAACTTTTATGGCTTTAACTTCTTTTTCTTTAAATCCTAAAAATTCCGTTTTTCTAAAAATATCCGTAATATCTTCAATTATTAAAGGATTTCTTAAATCTGGTTTATCGGAACCATATTTGGATATCGCTTCCCGATAAGGAATTCTTTTAAAAGGCCTAGGACTTACATATTTATCAGAAAATTTGGTAAAAGTATCGTAAAAAACTTTTTCGCCTACTTCATATACATCTTCTTCCGTGGCAAAACTCATTTCCAAATCTAATTGATAGAATTCTAATGTTCTATCTGCCCGACAATCTTCATCACGAAAACAAGGAGCTATTTGAAAGTAACGATTAAAACCAGATACCATCAATAATTGTTTATATATTTGTGGTGCTTGTGGTAAGGCATAAAACTTTCCTTTATAATTTCTTGAAGGTATGACAAAATCCCTGGCGCCTTCTGGTGATGAAGCTGTAATAATTGGGGTTGCAATTTCCGTAAAATTTAAACTGCGCATTGTTTCTCTTAAAAAATTAATTACTTCTACTCTTTTTAATATTTGCTTATGAACGGCAGGATTTCTTAAATCTAAATAACGATATTTAAGTCGCGTTTCTTCAGAGGCTTCCTTACTTCTATTTATTTCAAATGGCAATGTATTTAAACATTTACCTAATACGGTAAGTTCTTCAAGTAATATTTCAATTTCACCAGTTTCCATATTGGGATTAATATCGCGTCTATCTCTAACTGTACCTGTAATGGAAACAGTACTTTCTTTTGTTAAGTCACTATATTTACTAAAATCTTCACAGACAATTTGTACTAAACCAGTTTCATCTCTTACTGTCATAAAAACGATACTGCCTAAATTTCTTATCGAATTAATCCAGCCCGCAATTTTAACTTTATTTCCGCTATCTTTTTTTCTTAATTCGCCACAATAGCGATTACGATAAATGTTTTCCATCATTCCTCCTATAAATTGCCTAATATATAATCGACAATTTCTTTTTCATCAATTTTTATTTCTTCTTTTGTTACATTATCTTTAACATTAATTAAACCCTTCGCTAGATCATCATTATTTAAAATAAGTAATAATTTAGCTTTTAAAATATCAGCAATTTTAAATTGGGCTTTTAAACTTAAATCGTTATTATTAATTTCGGTTATTATATTATTTAAACGTAAGTCTTGCGCTATTTTAACTCCGTGCATTTTTTCTTCTAAGCTTACACACATTATATATACATCGATATTACCTATAATATTATTTTCTTGAGGTAATATTTTTTTAAGTTCTAAAATAATTCTATCAATTCCCATTCCAAAGCCTATAGCCGGTAAATTGGGACCTCCCAGATTACTTACTAAATTATTATAGCGTCCGCCTCCTCCTAAAGCGAGGTTTTCACTATCTGTGGTATATTCCCAAACTACATCATCATAATAATCTAATCCTCTTACTAATTTATTATCTATTTCATAATCAATATCTAAAAGGGTCAGTAATTCTTTTAATTTATTAAATTTTTCCAAACTATCTTTAGATAAATAAAGCGTAATATTAGGAATATTTTTTAAGATAAGCGAATCTTTATCAATTTTGCAATCTAAAATTCGTAAAGGATTAGTTTCATATCTTTTTTGACAATCCTCACATAGTTCATTAATATGTGGTTTTAAATAATCTTTTAAGGCTTTAATGTAATTATTTCGTGATAAACTATCGCCTAAACAATTAATTTTAACAGTAAAATTATCAATACCTAAATCTTTTAAAATATTATAGCCCATAGATATAACTTCGGCATCTATAATAATAGAAGATGAATTAAAAACTTCTACTCCAAATTGGGTTAATTCTCGATATCTTCCAGCTTGAGGTCGTTCATAACGATACATAGTTCCAATATAATAATATTTTAAAGCATCATTACGATTACCGTATAATTTATTTTCAATAACACTACGTACTACCCCTGCTGTTCCTTCTGGTCTTAAAGTAATTTTTCGCTCTCCTCTATCTATAAAGTCATATGTTTCTTTAGTGACAATATCCGTATTATCTCCAACAGTTCGATGAAATAATTCTGTTGCCTCAAATACAGGTGTGCGAATAAAATCATAATGATAATTAACCATATAATTATCAATGGTATTACAAATATATTGATATAATTTACTATCTAAACCAATTAAGTCATAAGTACCTTTAGGTTTATTTATCATATTTAAAACCTCTTTTCTTACCTTATTTTACCACATTTTATAATTAAATAAAAAGAAAAACAATCATTTTTGTTTTTCTTTATAAAGTTTTCTTTAAACAATTATGTTCCTTATCAAATTGTTTAGATATTTGGATGGGATATATATCAATAATTCTATGTTCTAAACCTAAAATATTTACGCCAATACTTTTAGTAGCTTCTCCATTTATATAGCCTATAATATCATCAAAAGTCATTATATAACGTTTATAAGTATTTAGGTAAGTTGGATTATAATTATCTAAATTATATTTAATATAGCTAATAAGTTCATAAAGTTCTATTTCGGCAATAAATTCTCTTTGATAATTTTTAATAGAATTACTGCATACTTGTTTAATATGTTGAATTAATAATTTATTACTATCATCATTTAATCTTTTATAAAAATAAGGATTACGTTTAATTAAATATTGTGGGGTATTATCTAGATCTTGATATAACAACATATATAAAATATCATTATAATAATTATTCGCATCCAATAGAGGAATTTTTTTATAAGCCCTTTCATAGTGATTAGTTAATAAATCAATATATATTAAATGTCTTAAAGCTAGTTGATGATGATGAGGAGTATTTAATAGCTCCGTAAATAAGGCTCTAGCGAGGGTAAATTGACCTTGTCTAAAATATATTAAAGCTAATCTAAATTTATATTCATAAATAGATTTATTGCGCATATTGTTTAATTGTTCACACTTTTCTAATAGATTAAATGCTTTATTATAATTGTATTCTAAAGCTTCTATTTCGCTTTGCATTTTCCATATGATATTATGTTGTTGAGTTTTTTTAAGTAATAATAACTTTTTCCGAGCTGTAGCATAACAACCATTTTGAATATCATTTTCCACACTATGATAAGATGCTGTTAAACTTTCTTTTTTTTCACTATATTTGGGATTATTATAGCGATAGAAATTATTTTTTGTTTGTTTATTACCGTTCATTTTTTCTCCCTTTCTTTCGAGATAATATAAGGGCTTTTTTTTCTATTTTGCTTAAGTATTCCCAAATATCAGCCATTTCAGTGTTTATTTTATCTAAGTTTTTTGCATCGCTACTTTTTTTCGCATTTAATCTTAATAATCGTAATTTTTTAATTTTAATTTTAATAATTGTTTTATCGACATCTTCTAAATAATTCCAACAATTTAAAATATTTTCTAATATTTCTAATTCTTGATTATAAATAACTGTTTTATCAAGATCTTGTTCTAATTTTGGTTCTTTTATTCGAGCTTTATCTATCGATTCTGTCTTTTTATTTAGATTATTTGCTGGATAATATTTCATAGCCTTATAAGTACTATAAATAATAGATGACGTTAATACTATAGCGATAATCGCTAGGGCATAATCGATTAAATTAATGGGACTAATAACAGATGCAAAAACTAGCATACCCAAAAAAACCGCTATAGGAAATGCTTTAAGAAAATTTTTTAACCAATAATTTATTAACTCTTTACGATGAAGCTTATTCATATCTTTCATTTTTAAACCCCCTTTTTGGGTAAAATTATCCTATCACGCTTAGCTTATAAAGTCAAGTATCATCTACGTTTCTAAAGCAATGGTAATCGGTCCATCATTATGAATTAAAACTTGCATATCGGCTTTAAAGATTCCCGTTTCGGTTGAAATTTCTTTTTTTAATAATTCATTAAATAGATTATATAATATTTCGGCATCCTTACTATTTAAAGCTTCAACATAACTAGGACGATTACCTTTTTTGGTATTAGCATATAAAGTAAATTGACTAATAGATAAAATACTTCCTCCAATATCTTTAACATTTTTATTCATTATGCCATTTTCATCATCAAAAATTCTTAAATTCAAAACTTTAGTTACCATTTTTTTTATAGTATCTATATTATCATTATGCGTAAAGCCTACAAATAATACTAATCCTTTAGTAATATGCCCTACTGTTACATTATCTACTAATACTGAACTTTCTTTACTTCTTTGAACTAATATGCGCATAACTACTCCTTATTTTTATTTACTTCAATAATATTTGGCATTTTTAAAATAGCATTAATAATACTATCTAACATATTATTATCCTTAACCCGTATTTTTAAAGCATATATTACTTTATCATCATCATTTATCGTATTACAAGCCAAAACTAAAGAATCATTTTTGCCAATTTCTGTTATTAATTCTGCCATTATATTTTTTAAAGCATTACTTTTAACAAAAATATTTGTTTGAAAATAATTATCCGTATTATAATTCCATTCAACTTTAACGATTCTATCACTATTAGTATCAATATTAGGACAATTTTTCTTATGAACGGTTATTCCTTCTCCTTTAGTTATATAACCGCATATTTCATCTCCTTTTATGGGCATACAACATTTAGCAATATTAACTAAAATATTACCTTCTCCTTCAACTAATATCGCACTTTTATAATTACTTTTTGGTAAATCATTTTTGACAATATTAGCATCTACAACATTATGCTTTTCTTCGCCAATTAAATTAATAATATAACCAGCAGTATAACGTAATGAACCAATAGATAAATAAATTTCATCTAAATCCGCGAGTTTTAAATCAGTCGTTATTTTCTTTATGGCTTCATTATTAAATAATGTATTAAAACTTAATTTTCTTTTTCGCAATTCTTTTTCTAAAATATCTTTTCCCCGTGTAATATATTCTTCCCGATCTTGTTTACTAAAATAAGCTTTAATTTTCTTTTTAGCTTGATTTGTTTTAACAAAATTTAACCAGTCTTTATTGGGACTTGAAGTATTATTGGTTTTTATAGTAATAATATCATCGTTTTTTAAAATTGTATTTAAGGGAACAATTTGACTATTAACAATAGCCCCTACAGTTTTATCCCCAATATTAGAATGTATTCTATAGGCAAAATCAATAGGTGTCGAACCTTTAGGCAATTCTAGACAATCACCATTAGGGGTATAAACATATATCGAATCGGTAAATATTTCACTATTAATTGTTTCTTCAAAATCGGCATCTTCTTCAGAATTACTTTCAATTACATTACGAAACATTTCTAATTTTTGTTCCATAATATTTTGAACTTTTTTAGCTCCTTTTTCTTTATAAGACCAGTGG
>CANPXQ010000049.1 GCA_947586295.1 uncultured Bacilli bacterium | reverse complement strand
TCCCTACTTGTTTGGCAATAGCAATCGCTGTATTAATACTATCGCCTGTTATCATTATTGGTTTTATTCCGGAATGTAAACAAGTGGATATAGCATTAGGGACATTTTCTCTTGGCGGATCCATCATTCCCATAAGTCCAATAAATATCATATTACTTTCGGGATTATCTAAATCATCATCTTTGTAAGCAAAAGCAAGTAATCGAAGTGATTTGGCTGATTGTTCTTTTTCAATATTAAATATTTTATTTTTATATTCTTGAGTCATATCTTTTATTTCATTATTAATTACAAATTTAGAACAATTATTTATTATCGAATCTAAACTACCTTTGGTAAATGAATAAACTTTGTCATCAATTTCATTAATAGTTGTCATCATTTTACGATCCGAATCAAAAGGATACTCTTTTATTCTTTTATAATCTTGGTTTAATAAATTATTTTTTTCTAAATATTTATAAATGGAAACTTCCGTTTCATCCCCAATATAAATATCATTATTTTTAGTAACATTGTGGCACAAACTAGCACATTTTTTTAATAAATCAATATTATTAATAATATCTTCATCATTATATAATTGATCGTTAAGGTAGATACTTTTAACAAGCATTTTATTTTGGGTAATCGTTCCTGTTTTATCGCTACAAATAACATCAGTTGAACCTAATGTTTCAACGGATGCCATTTTCCTGATAATAACATTTCTTTTCGCCATGGCGGTCATTCCCACTGATAAAATAATCGTTATTATTGAGGACATACCTTCCGGAATTGCCGCGACAGCTAGTGAAATAGATAACATCAAAACATCAAAAAAGTCATTTTTCATAAGTAAGCCAACTGCCATCATCACAATAATAATTGCTAATATAACATAAGTTAAAACTTTACTGATTTTATTAACCTTTTTTTGAAGTGGTGTAAGATCACTCTTTTTATTAATTAAACTATTAGCAATTTTTCCAAGTTCGGTATTCATAGCAATTGCAGTTACCACCACAAAGGCGTGTCCATTAGTTACATTACAACCCGCATAAACCATATTTTTTCGTTCGTATAGTTCTTTTTCATCGTTAATATTTTCATTATCTTTTTTAATTGATTTAGATTCACCAGTTAAGGTTGATTCGTTTATTTCTAAACTATCCGATGAAATAATTCTGGCATCCGCGGAAACATAATCCCCAGCTTCAAGTTCGATAATATCGCCTACGACAACATCTCTAACATCGATTGATTTTTTAACCCCACCCCGAATTACATAATTATTGGTAATAAACATTTTGTTTAGTTCTTCAATCGCTACATCAGCTTTCTTTTCTTGAAAATAACTTAAAATAGCATTTATTATGACAATTATAATTATGATTATCGAATCGATATAAGATTCATTTCTAACATAAGATATTACTGCCGAGAAAATGGAGGCACAAATTAAAATAATAACCATAAAATCATTAAATTGCTCTAAAAACATTGTAAAGTTTGATTTCTTTTTCCTTTCGGTTAATTTATTTTGTCCATCTCGTTCTAATCTTTTTTGAGCTTTTTCATCACTTAATCCATCTATACTAGTTTCTAATCTCTTATAGATTTCTTCGACTTTTTCATTATAACAAAGTAACTTTTTTTCTTCTTTCATATCAACACCACCATTTTTATTTCATAATTATATAAGATGCTATAAATAACGCAATAAGTCCGAGAATTGCTATTGTTACAAAAGCAATTAAGACATTTATAAATATATAATGGGAATTACTTTCAATTGGGCAACCACAATTACGGCAAAATTTATCAGTATCTCGGACATCGCTTTGACAATTAAAACATATTTTCATAATTTTTCTAACCTACTTTTCAAAATTGTTATTATTTCATAACTACTTTTTTGCATATTATTTTTATGTAAATAGTAATCGTGAACTGCTTCGGCGATTGTTTCATCAGCTATTAATTCATTATTTTTGTCAGTCGTTCCTGCATAAGTTGAGATAGTTTTGGCAAATTCTATTAAATCTAAATTGGTATTATTTTTGCTATTATAATTAGATAAGGCATCTTTCACGATATTTAATGAAAAATTATTGGATTCAAATTCTTTTAATAAATTATCTATTTTTTCATAATTACTTTTTGTAATAAAAGTTATGTTATTCAAATTATGTTCTTTTAAGTAAATAACAAAAGATACATAATGGCCAAGTTCGTGAGCAATAGTTGACTCCCAAGTGGCATCCTTAACATACCAATTATCTTCAACGACGGAAGTTATTGGCTGTTCCAACATCTTATCATTTAAAAAATAATAACTATTAAGTAATATTTGGGTTTTATTTACTTTATTATAATCATTTATATCATCATTTATATTTACAAATTGATACATTGGTTGGAAACGAGCAATATACTCGGAATTAGTATTAGCATTGGTAATTGTAATGTTTGTTAATCCTCCTTTAATATTAGGAAATAGTGCATACATATCATCTATTACTCTTTTTATTTTTTGGGCTTCTTCTATTTTTATATCACAAAAGGATACTTTGGGAATTGCATAATTAGTTTCTATTTCATATTCAATTTGTGATAATTCTAAATCTTGATCGCAAATATATGCTTGCTCGTTAAAATCTTTTTTAATAATATTAATTGCATCATTATAATCGTTTATTGAAACTTTATTATATTTATTATCCGTTTTAATTATGGAAGTATTATAACCATATACCATATTATCTACTTGCTTTTTTAAGTATTTAAAAGGCAAAAATAGTTCTTTTCCCTGAATAGAGTACATAATAATAAAAGTAATTATTCCTATTAGTAACAATGAGACTAAAACCCCAACTTTTAAATTTTGTTTTATGACTTTCCCATTTTCAATCATTTTGCGATTAGTTTCATCTTTTAAAAAGTTATAACCGCGAGCTGTCCAATGTCCACAATTCCAGCAAAAATTATCATCAGTTTCTACATCTTCGACATTACAATTCATACATTTCATAATAATGCACCTAACTTCTATTATCCTATATAAAGTATAACATAAAATCTATAATTTTAATAAAATAATATATTATTTAGCGTTAAATATTAATCATAGCTATTTATTTAATAAATGTAAATTTAAACCATTAAAAAATCTATTCGAAATACCGATAACTAATCAAATAGATTTTTTAAAAAATATTTTATACGAAATTAAATAAGAAATAACATAAATTAAAATATTTAAAATAAGACAAATATATGGTGAAATTTTAAATATATATAATAAATTTATATTTGTATACAACTCTGGAAATAATAAGAGTAATAAAGAACCAAAAGTACCTATTAAAAATATAAATAAAGCGGGAATAATAACCGATTGCATTCTTCCTTTTTCTACTCCCCATTTATAAATACAAGGTATATTAGCCCCCATTAAGAAAGACACACTCGTAAAAGCTATTAAACATATTCTTAATGAATCTCCTATATTATTTACTTTTCCCCTAACTATAATCGTAATAATAAAACTAATAAAAATACCGATTATAAGGGCAATAAAAGAATTTAAAAATACAAATAAATATTTTGATAAAACAATATCTTTCCTTGAAATTGGCAAAGATAATAAATATTTATCGGTCTCCGCATTTTCATCATAAGAAAAAGAAGAAATACTATTCATACCGAAAAAGATTAAAAACAATATTGAACCAAAAGTAAAAATTTCACTTCTTACCGAACCTATAGTAATTAAAAAGATAAACATAAAAGCACTAAAAATAATATTGCCTTTAAAATTTTTAAACACATCTAAATCTTTTAATAATAGACCTTTAATAGTATTCATATCTAGTCTCCTTTCACCAGCAATAGCATTAATTCTTCTAAAGATGGCTTTCTTATTTCCAACTTTGGATATTTTTTTTGAAATTTATATTTAGGATTTACTAAAATATAAATTGCATTTTTATATTTTAAACACTTAATATAATCTTCATTATTTAGATTAATAAAATCATTTTCTAATAATTCAACAATCCCATATTCATTATCTATTTCTTTTTTAGAAACATCCAAAATAATATGACCATCATCAATAAATATTACCTCATCCGCTAAATGTTCTAAATCACTTGTTATATGCGTAGTCATTAAAATGGAATTTTCGCTATTACTAACAAAATTATTAAATAGTTCAATTATTTCATAACGAAATATTGGATCTAATCCATTAGTAGGTTCATCTAATATTAATAATTTAGGTTTATGAGCAATAGCACATAATACTTTAATTTTCATTTTCATCCCACTAGAAAACTCTTTTAATGGTTTATTACAAGGTATTTTAAATTTTTTAATTGTCTCATAATACAATTTTTCATTCCAATTATGATAAAAATATTTCATTAGTTTATTTATATCATTTACATTTAAAATAGGAGAAAAGAAACTATCATCTAAAACTATTCCAATTTGTTCACGGTCGATTTTAGTTAAATCTTTATTATCTTTACCAAATATTATTATATTTCCTTTATCATAACTTATAAGATTTAATATTGCTTTAATTGTCGTAGTTTTACCACTACCATTTTCTCCAATGAGACCAATAATTTTACCTTTAGGTAATTTTATATTTATTTTTTTTAATTGAAATTCTGGATAATTCTTTGTTAAATTAATAACTTCTAAATTATGCTCCATTATTTATCACCTATTAAAAGTATACCATATTTTAATTTTATATATTGTAAATAAATTAAAAGTATAGTTTATCTTTGCTTTTTTAACTTATTAATTTAAATGCATTTTTTCTTTAACAGTTTTAAAATATAATTTAAAAGTATCTGGATAAGTTAAATTTGCTGGAAGTTCATCTGATAACATTATCTTAGACATTTCATATTCTTTTGGTATTTCTTCCATTTCTTTATAAACACATACCGGTGTTACCTTAATTTTAGTAGCCCCGGTTTCTTCATACATTTCTCTTTTTGCAGCTTCTTTCCAATTTTCACCAGTCTCAATATGACCACCAGGAATTTAACCATTTCTTTTTGTATTATAGTAAAAAACGTATTTATTATGATATTTACACAAACAAACGACTCTCGTATAGTCTTTTTCATCACAATAACCTAAATCATATAATTTTACTTCTAACATACTAATCCTTTCTATTTGTAATTTTATCATATAAATCATTTACCGCAAATATATTTATTTTTTAGGTCAAATATCCATACAAATTATTTAATTTTGCATACATTACAAGTGGGATAGCATATGCTATTTCTAAACTAATATTTAAATACTAAATAGAAAGGAGAAATATATTTTGAATAAAAATAAAATATTAATTATCATTCTCTTCTTTCTGGCAACTATTATTTTAATGAGCGTTGGTTATTCATCATTTGCAACCGATTTTACTATTAATGGCGTTGCCGAAATTACCGGTGAGTGGGACGTTAGAATAACAAATATAACCGCTTCTTATGTACCTGATGGTTGTGATGCTGGTACACCAACTTTTACTAACGATTCTATTAATTTTTCGGCCAAGTTAAATAAACCAGGCGATGAAATTATTTATGAAGTTACGATAGAAAACTTAGGAACTATTGATGCCGAATTACAAACTATAATATTTACAGAAGAAATTGACGGTATTGAAGAAATTAATTATACTACTTCGGAACTTAAAAAAGATTTAAACGTTGGGGATTCAACTACTTTCAATATTATTGTAACTTATGTCAAAAACACAAATAAAATTCCCGATGTTAAAACCAAAACGTTAATGGGGATAATTCAATATGTTCAAAAAGAAAATATTTAAAAATAAACCATTACTTTTACTTTTAATCATTTATACAATAAGTCATATTTTCTTTTATACGAATAATTTTTATATTAATTTTATTAAACCTTTTTTTTGGTTAATTTTTCTAATTGTTTTTTATTACCAAGATTTAGAATTACCAAAGAAAAAAGAAATTAATATTACTTTAACTATATCTATTATCTTTTTTATAATTTATTTAGCGAGTGGTTTTATTTTTGGTTTTAACAAAAGTACTGCTAATTATTCATTAATTAATGTTTTTCTAAATGGATGGAAAGTTATCTTACCAATATGGGGTATTGAAATAATGCGCTATAAACTTCTTAAAAGCAACAAAAATTCCTTTGTATTTAGGGCTTTAATAACCATTATTATAATCTTCAGTGAAATTAATTTTAAAGCCCTAATTCTTTCTCATAATATTCTTTTTTTCCATTATTTTATTTCGATAATTATCCCACTTATTGCCCAAAACATTTTATTTACTTACTTATCTATAAATTTTTGCTATAGTAGTCCTATTATTTTTAAATTATTTAATGAAGTACCTAAAATTATTTTACCAATTATTCCTTATAGTAATTGGTTTATTGATGGTTCTTATGCTATCATTAAAGTTTTAATAATTTATTATTTATATAAATACTTTATTTGGAGGAAAAACCCAATCAATCATTTTTCTAATATAAGCAAGAACATTTATCCTTTAACTATTATTCCATCTATTTTATTAGTATTATTTATGCTGGGATTATTTCCTTATCACCCTATAGCTATTTTATCCAATAGTATGAGTCCTACTTTTAATAGAGGCGATGTCGTCATTTATAAAAAAGATGCCAACATTGAAGTTGGAGATATTATTGTCTTTGAATATCAAAATCAAATTATTGTTCACCGCGTTGTAAGTATAAATGAATATTATG
>CANPXQ010000048.1 GCA_947586295.1 uncultured Bacilli bacterium | reverse complement strand
CAAAAAAAAAAAAAAAGATAAAAATTATTATCTTTTCAAATACTTTTTAAAATTCTTAAATTCCACAGTATCATCTAAAGAAGTATCCGCCAATTGTTGAAATAAATCTTTTTGATGTCTATCCAAACTTTTCGGAATTTTAACATCAATTATGGCATACATATTACCTCTAATTAGAGAATTAGGTGTTTTTATACCCTTACCCTTAAGTTTAAGTTTGGTTCCACTTTGGGTACCCGGTTTAATATCTAATAAGACATTACCCGTTAATGTTGGTATTTCTTTTTTACAACCTATAGTAGCTTCGACAATTGATGTTGGAACATTTAAATATATATCATTATTTTCTCTTTTAAATAATGGATGTTCTTTAATTTTAAATTCAATATAAATATCCCCATTAGCTCCACCATTTTTAGAAGCATTTCCTTTTGATGATAATCTTAATTGATATCCATCATCCACACCTTCAGGAATTGTAACAGTGAAAGTTTTTTCTTTCCTTATAATTCCTTTACCGCGACAAGTATTACAAGTTACTTCAAAACTTCTTCCCGAACCACGACATTCTGGACATATTTTTTGGGTTTGCATATAGCCAAAAATAGTTTGTTGTTGTTCTAATATCCGACCCGATCCGCCACAACTACGACACGTTTTTTCGTTAAAACCACCATTGCCATTACAATCCGGACAGACGACATCTAAATCCAATTTTATATCTTTTTCACAACCAAAAACTGCTTCATCAAACGTTAAGTTTAATAATACTCTTTCATCTTGGCCTTTATTTCTTGAACTACTCCGCGTACGAGAATTAAAATTACCAAAACCAAAACCACCGCCGAATAAATCATTTAATATATCATCTAAATTAATATCGCCCATATCAAAATCGCTAAAACCGGCTCCGCCAGAGGCATTATTTTGAAATGCCGCATGGCCAAATTGATCATATTGCCGTCTTTTATTGGCATCCGATAATACCGCATAAGCTTCCCCAATTTCTTTAAATTTTTCACTAGCCCCAGCTTCTTTATTAACATCGGGATGATATTGTTTTGCTAGGCGGCGAAAAGCTCTTTTTATTTCTTCGTCAGTAGCATTCTTACTAACACCTAATACTTCATAATAATCTTTTTTATTCATCTATATTACCTTCTTTATATAATTTTTCTAGTTCTATAATTAAATCGTTAAAATATTTAAAAGCATCATCATAGATTTGAGGATTTAACATATCTACACCGACAACTTTTTTAGAATTAATGGGATCTACTGTACAACCTAAACTTAAAAAATGCAAGTAATTTTTTACTATATTTTCTTTTTTTGCTAAAATATCCATTGCAATTTTTATAGCCGCAGCATAGGCTGTAGCATATTGATAAACATAAAATGGCGAATAAAAATGAGGTATTCTTGACCATTCATATTGAATATCTTTATCGACAACAATATTTTTACCAAAATAAGTTTTATTGAGTTCATAATATATATTATTCAATACTTCATAAGTTAAAACTTTACCTTCGGCATCATAATCGTAAATTCTTTTTTCAAAATCTGCAAACATTGTTTGCCGATAAATAGTCGCTTTAAAATCACTAATTAAATCATCAATTAAATATTTTTGAAAATCTTTATCTTTCGTATTATTAATTAAATATTTACTTAATAAAATTTGATTAACTTGACTAGCGACTTCGGCTACAAAAATCGAATAATTATAATCTTCATAACTATTATTTTTTATCGCATAGTAATAATGCAATGCATGCCCTAATTCGTGAATTAAAGTTGAAACGTTTTCTAAAGTATGATCATAACTTAATAAAACATAAGGATGCACATTATAACAAGCAGTACAATAAGCCCCATTTCTTTTACCATCATTAGGACAAAAATCAATCCAACGTTCAGTAAAAGCCTTTTTTAAATTATTTAGATAATCTTCACCCAAAACATTTAAAGAACGCATTATTACATCTTGAGCTTCTTGAAGACTATATTTTTTATCTACGGATTTTACGATTGGCGCATAAGTATCATATAAATGTAATTTATCAACCTTTAAAGCATCTTTTTTTATTTGCCAATATTTACTTAAATAAGAAATATTCTTCTTCACAACAAAAATTAAATTAGTATAAACTTCTATAGGTATATCATTATGATAAAGTGATGCTTGTAAAGCTGAATCATAACCTTTTATTTGTGCTACTTTATTATTATTTTTAACTTGACTAGCTAAAAGCATAGCATATGTATTTTTATAATTACTATATGTTTTATATAACTTCTTAAAAGCCATTTTACGAATATTACGATTACTATTTTGAGCTAAATTACGATATGTTTTTTCTGTCAACTCTATTTTTTCATCTTTATTAATCGCAATTTTTCCAAATTTTAAATCAGCATCCGTTAAGGCAGAAAAAACATCATCTGGGGTCGATAAAGACATACTTAAATTAGAAATTATTTTTTCTTCTTTATCAGATAAGGTATATTTTTTATATTTAAATAATTCTTTTAATTGCCGAGAAAAAGGTTGTAATTTAGGATTTTCTTTAATATAATTTTCAATTACTTGATAGCTTTTTTTTAATATTTCGGGAACTATAAAAGCGGTTTTTGAACGATATTTATCATATAAAGAAATTATTTGCCCATAAATTGTTTGATATTTTGGATCCGTTGTATCTTGATCATTTTGAATATGACCATAAATAAATAATTGTTCTATTTGTTTAGATAATTCACTATCAAAAGTTAAAAGTTCATATAAAGTATCCGCATTATCTAAAATATGTCCTTGATATTTGGCATATTTTTCAATATCGATTAATACCTTTTGATAACTTTTCGAAAATGCTTCTTCATCTTTATATAAATCTTTAACATTCCATTTTAATTCTTCATTATAATCTTTTCTTTTTTTCATATCTTACCTATTCCTTTAACTAATATAAAGGAGAGCTTTACTCTCCTTATTTTTCTTCATATGTTGCGTCTTCTACTTTTTCGTGGGAATCATCATTTTTAGTTTCACTTGTAGCTTCTTCTTTATTTTCTTTAGCTGCTTGTTCATAAACTTTAGCCGCTAAATCCATTGCTACTTTATTTAATTCTTCCGTTTTCTTTTTGATATCATCAAGGTCACTTCCTTCTAAAGCTTTCTTAAGTTCACTAACTAAGTCTAAAGCTTTAGTTTTATCATCACTATTAACTTTATCACCTAAATCTTCTAAAGCTTTTTCCGTAGAGAAGATCATTGCATCGGCATTATTTCTTACTTCCGCTTCTTCTTTTTTCTTTTCATCAGCTTCTTTATTTGCTTCTGCTTCTTTAACCATTTTATCTATTTCGTCATCAGATAAATTAGTACTTGAAGTAATTGTAATTGATTGTTCTTTATTTGTTCCTAAATCTTTAGCTCTAACATTAACAATACCATTGGCATCAATATCAAATGTAACTTCAATTTGTGGTACGCCTCTTTTAGCAGGAGGTAAATTCGTAAGTTGGAAGTTTCCTAATGTTTTATTATCCGATGCCATTGGTCTTTCCCCTTGTAATACGTGAATATCAACGGCGGGTTGATTATCAACAGCTGTAGAAAATACTTGACTCTTGCTTGTTGGAATTGTGGTATTACGAGGAATTAAAACAGTCATAACATTACCTAATGTTTCAATACCTAAAGAAAGAGGTGTAACATCTAGTAATACTATGTCATCTACTTCACCAGTTAATACTCCCCCTTGAATTGAAGCACCCATAGCCACAACTTCATCAGGGTTAACGCTTTTATTTGGTTCTTGACCTAATTCTTTTTTAACTAATTCTTGAATGTAAGGAATTCTCGTTGAACCACCAACTAAAATAACTTTATCAATATCACTAGTTTTTAATTTAGCATCTTTAAGAGCTTTACGAACAGGTTCTAATGTTGAATCAAACAAATCACGGCATAAATCTTCAAACTTAGCTTTGGATAATGTTACTTCCATATGAAGAGGTCCTTCTGCGGTTTGGGTAATAAATGGAAGAGATATTTGAGCATTAGTCATACCTGATAAATCTTTTTTGGCTTTTTCTGCCGCATCTTTAATTCTTTGCATCGCCATAGCATCAGTACTTAAATCAACACTATGTTCTTTTTTAAATTCTTCCACTAAATAATCAGAGATTCTTTTATCGAAATCATCGCCACCTAAACGATTATTACCACTTGTAGCTTTAACTTCAAATACCCCATCACCTAGTTCCAATATAGATACATCAAATGTACCTCCACCTAAGTCATAAACTAAAATAGTTTGTAATTTATCTTGTTTATCAAGGCCATAAGCTAAAGCAGCAGCTGTTGGTTCATTAATAATCCTTTCAACTTCTAATCCGGCAATTTTACCAGCATTTTTTGTAGCTTGTCTTTCCGCATCGTTAAAATAGGCTGGAACTGTTATAACCGCTTTTGTTACTTTTTCGCCTAAATAACTTTCCGCATCCTTTTTAAGTTTCGCTAATATCTTGGCACTAATTTCTTCTGGCGTCCATTTTTTACCGTTCGCTTCTACTTTTTCATTAGTCCCCATTTTTCTTTTTATAGAAGAAATAGTATTTTTAACATTCGTTACCGCTTGTCTTTTAGCAACTTCTCCTACTAATTCTTCATCTCCTTTAAAGGCCACAACACTTGGAGTCGTTCTATTACCTTCAGGATTGGGAATAACTTTTGGTTCCCCACCTTCTAAAACAGCAACACAAGAATTTGTTGTTCCTAAGTCAATACCTATAATTTTACTCATTATTTATCATTCCTTTCTTTATTTTGAGTATTATTATTCACTAACTCTTACCATAGCATGTCTTATAACTTTATCTTTGTACATATAACCTTTTTGTAAAACATCTAAGACAACACCGGCTTCTTTTCCTTCTTCGTGGATAGTTAATACAGCATCCATCATCATCGGATCAAATTTTTGATTTAAGCAATCTATTTCTTTTACTTCCATACTTTCTAATATACTAACTAAATTTCCATAAATCATCTTAAATCCTTCTAAAAATTTAGATAATTCATCCGTTAAATTACTATCATCTAATTTTATTGCCCTTTCAAAATTATCAACTATATTTAATAACTTAATGATTAATTCTTCACCTTCATATTTACATATTCGCGCAATTTCTTCATCATTACGTCTTTTCATATTTTGCATCTCAGCACTTAATCTTAATATTTTTTCATTTAAAATATTTTTTTCTTCTTTTAATTTATTAGCATTTTTCTTTTGATTAGATGCCGGATTTTTCTTTTTTATTTCTTTGACTTTTTTCTTTGTATTTCCTTCTTTAGTTTCTTTTTCCATTATTCTCCTCTTTTCTCAATTTCTTCATCTATATAATTTAGTAAACCGACAATTCTTTGATAATCCATTCTTTTAGGTCCAATTATAGCAATAGTTTTCTCTTCCCCATCAATAACAAATTTTTTTCTAATTATTGTTACATTCGCATCAAATTCATTTTCTTCGCCAATATAAATTTTTACTTCCTTATCATTATTATCTATTTTTTCAATTTTTTTAATAAAGGACATATCTTCTAACTTATTCGCGAGACGCTTCATTTCATCAATATTATTATATTCTGGCTGTTCAAATATTTTCGTTCGTCCACTCATATGAACATTGCTATTGCTAGTAACAAAATCACTAAAGGCATCATAGAAAATATTATAAATGGTTTCGTAATGTTTTACTTGCTTTTGAATAATTGGTTTAATTTCTAGTTCCAATCTTTCACCAACTTCATCTATTGGTGTCCCAACTAATTTTTTATTAACTAATTCACTAACCTTAGTTAATTCCAATAAGTCAGTACCTTCTTTTAAAGTAAAAGTTTTATTTTCTACGTGTCCTTTATCCGTACACACTATAGCAACTATCTGATTAGGATTTAAAGTTATAATACTTATTTGTCTTAATAAATTATCTTTGCTATTATTTCCTAAAACAACACTCGTATAATTAGTTATATCACTAATAATTTCCATACATTGAGTTATAGCATCGGATAATTGTAAATTACTATTAGCAAAAATAGTTTGAAGTTTTAACATATCTTTACCATTCAATGTTTCCGCTTTCATTAAGTTTTCAACATAGTATTTATAACCTTTTTCACTAGGAATACGACCACTACTAATATGATTTTTTTCCAAATAACCTAATTCTTCTAAATAAGCCATTTCATTTCTAATAGTTGCCGATGAACAATTAAATTTATCACATAAAGACTTTGACCCTACTGGTTTAACAGTTTTTATATATGTTTCAACTATCTCCTTTAAAAGGTTATTCTTTCGTTCATCCATATAATACCCTCTACTTTTATATTAGCACTCATATTATTTCAGTGCTAATATCATTATAATATTATGCTTAGCACTTGTCAATATATAACTGCTAATTTTTTTGCCAAATAAAATTAGAGCCAGGTATAGCTCTAATCATATATTAATTCTGGATAATTACTTTCTCCTAACTTCCATTTACATAATTTATATTCACTTAAAGAACTATTTATGTTTTTTAAATCTATGGCATCAACATTCTTATTTAACTCATTTACAAATGCCAGTGATTTTATTTCTTCCATCGTCTTTGGTGTCCCGATAGAATTATTTGACGGTTTTGTTCCATTTAAATAATAAATATTGTTTAAAATATTTTTTGTGTTATTCATACTACCAATACTATATTTATTATTTATATCCGTATCATTTATAATATCACCTATATTATATACACGTATAATACTGATTAGTAAATTGATGAAGTTGCAAATCATTGATTTATTAGTATAATAATTTTAC
>CANPXQ010000047.1 GCA_947586295.1 uncultured Bacilli bacterium | reverse complement strand
GCTTATTTTACCAATATTTAGAAAATAAAATGATTAATAATAATTAATACAATGCCTATTATTAAACCTAAATAAATATGTTTATTTTCTTTATATGAAAGAGCTTTTGGTAGCATTTCTTCAATTGATAAAGTAATCATAATACCTGCAACAAATAATAAAACTATACTAATCATGGTATTAGTTATATAATTTTTTAAAAATAAATAAGCAATTAAGGCGCCCATAGGCTCAGCAAGTCCTGAGAGAAGAGTAGTGGTAAGGGCTTTTCTTTTCGATTTAGTAGCATAATATATTGGAACAGCAATAGATATACCTTCGGGAATATTGTGAAACATAATAGCAAGTGATAATTTAAGTCCTAAATTAATATCTTGAACACTGCCTATAAAAGTAGCAATTCCTTCAGGAAAATTATGAAGTAATAAGGCAATCATACTTAAAATACCCAATTTATATAAAGAATCATCATTGTTTTTAATAAGTTTATTAATAATAAATACAGCTATACCTCCTAAAGTTAATGATAATAAAATAATAATTAAGGCTTTAGTTATTTTATATTCCATAAGAATAGTAAATAAAGAAGATGGAATTAAATCAGTTATACTAATACCAATCATTATAGCAATCGAAAAAGATAAACAAAAGGTAATAAACTTATTTATTTTCTTATTGTCTATTTTAAAAAAGATAATAATGCCACCTAATAATGTAGACATACCAGCAAGCGTTGATATTAAAAAGGCATTTAATGTATTCAAAATAAATCACCTAATTAAATTTATGATTATTAATGATAATTAATTAAAAAGAGTAGTGATACTTAAAAGATTTAATTTTATTTCTCAAGGCTTGGTTTACATAATATATATAACAAAAAAGATAGTTAATTACTATCTTTTTTTAATTCTTCTAGATATTTTAATATTATTGTCTCTATCATATTAGATAGTGTTCTATTTTGTTCTAATGCCATGTTATCTAATATTTTTTTTACATCTTCAGTAGTTCTAAAAGTAATTGTAGTTGGTTCCATATATCTTCTTGTCCTTTCGTATACAAATATTATAAAATGTTTTAAAACATATTGAAATGTACACTTGTATATGTTATTATATACTTGTATACAAAAATATGCAAATGTATACATAGCAATGTATAGAAAGACTTGTCCCTTTCTCATTGCTTTAAAGAAAGGAAATAGGTATGGAAATTAAAATTATTTTATTAAATGCTATGGTATATGAAGACAAGAAAACAAAAGAATTAAAAACACGAATAGGGTATGTACCCGTAGAAAAAGGCTCTTTACAAAATAGAGATAAATTCAAAGGTTATACTGATATTGGTGCTTATATATCTAAAACTGATATATTAGAAAAATTAAACGAGACTGATTTCTTAAATCAAGCAACACTTGTTGCCGAAGAAGTACAAAATACAAGTAATCCATTTAAAAAATCAGTAAGACTAAAGCAATTAATAACTAAAAATGCGACTATTGATTTATTATAAGCCAAATAAAGACAAGTTTTTTATTAATTATACACAAGATAGACAACACGAATTATATCTAGATAGTGTAAATTGTTATGGTCATGTAATAATTCAATATTGGTATATATTAGACAATAAAATATTTTTTAGTAGAAAATACTATGAAAAATATTTAAGAAAGAAATCAAAACATAAATTAAAAAATTTAAAATATAAAGTAGGGCAAGCAATAATTAAATTTGGTAGATTTGTATGTTTTGGTAGAGAAGAGAAAGTCAAGGTTGTTTATGTATATAAATATCCTTGGTGGTTAAAAGGTAATAATCAAAAGATTATTATAAAGGACAGGTAGAAAGGACTTCTGTTATGGAAGGTGCGAAATTAGGAATGGAAGCAATTGTAGAACAATTAAAGACAGGTATTACTGCTGATACTTTATTCTCAACTGTTTCAACTGTTATACCATTTGTTATTGTAATGGTTATGTTTGCATTCGGTTGGAAAGTTTTACGTAGAGCTATCAAAAAAGCTTCAAGTGGTAAAGCCGGAGTTTAATGACCTAGGTCGGTTGTATCTGCTCCGACCTTTTTTTAATAATTAGAAAGGAATTAAATGAAAAAGAAAAAAGATAGTAAAATTGAAAAAGATGCATTAAAAAAAACAATTAAATTTTTAAATGTTTTTATGAATTCAAGTCGTAAACAACAATTAGATATTATTTCAAAGTTTGAAAGGAAGTTGAAAGAACATGTTTGACGTTAGTTTAACTTTATTAAGTCAATTAATTAATTTATTACCGGGTTTAATTGGTATTTATATTTTATTTGATTTAATTGGCTCTTTATTATTTGAAAGGCGATAATATGAAAATATATGTTCCAGATTTAGATAATTATAAATGTTTTGTTTTGCAAGATAAGGATGTGATAAGAGCATATGCGCAAAGACCAACTAACAATAGCAATATTGCTTATAGAGATTATTATTATAATTCTTCTTATATTTACAAAGACGGCTATCAACAATTTAGTCAATATACTACATTACCTACGTGTCTTGATAACTCGGTTTTAACCAATGATTTTTATTATAGGCAAGATATAGATAAAATTATGATCATATTTTTAATATTATGCATATTTTGTATATATTTGCCTTTTAAAATATTTAGTAAATTATTTAAAAGGGGTAGATTATAATGAATATAATTAAAAATTCATTTTTAAGGACTTTAGGTCGTTTCTTGTTTTATTTTGTAGTTGGTTTGCTTGTAGGCTTTGTTATATATGGTTTTCCTAAAGTACATGCAAAAGTAGCTTATATTGCTCCGACACCAGTATCAGCTAAGTGGTATTATACTGACTCTTTTGATATTTCTGGCCGTGATATTCTTACTATAAATAGTCGATCTAATTTTTTTGAATTTAGAGGTAATGAAAGTAGTTCTTATTATTCTTCTTTGAATAATGCGCATTTTTATCAATTACAATTTGAAGATTTTTCTGATGATAAATATAAAGATTTTACTTATTTTTATATTTATGGTTATTCTAGTTCTATTGTATCAGCTGCTAGTTCAAATATCGGTCCTTGTGAAAATATTGCAAATGGAGTTGGTATATCTGATCAGTATGATATTCGTACTGGTGATCATGAAGCTACTGCTGTTGGTTTAGTTCCATTTGCCTTTAAATGTTCTTTTCAATCTACAAAATATTTATATTTAACATTATATGCAAATTTTATTACTTCCAGTTCAACTGGTAGAGTTGATAGTACTCTTTATTTAAGAGATGCATTTTATTTTGATGATCAACAAAGTAATGCAAATATAGAGCAAAAAATATCAGAACAAATAGAAGAGCAACAAAAGACTAATGAAAAAATGGATGAGTTAAATGATAATATAACAAGTAGTGATACTTCTGATGCTAGTAATAAAGCAAATGGATTTTTTGAAGATTTCGAAGATAAGGATTATGGTCTATCTGATGTTATATCAATGCCTTTAGAACTTATTAAAAATCTTAATAGCGCTAAATGTAGTCCTTTGACTATTCCTTTACCTTTTGTAGACAATGAAATTACTTTGCCTTGTATGTATGATATTTACCAAAAACATTTTGGTTCATTTCTTCAAATTTGGCAAACAATTTCAACAGGTATAATAGCTTATTGGGTTTGTATTAATTTATTTGCCATGGTAAAAGGTTTTAAAGACCCAGAGAGTGATAATGTGGAGGTTATGGAATTATGATTAATGCAATAATAATGGGTATATTTAATATAATAATAGGTCTTGTTGACGTTGTTTTATCACCTATTGATGCTTTAATAACTAGTTTTATTCCAGATTTAGGAACTGCAATAAGTGCTATAGGTTCTATGTTTGCACTTCTTAATAATGTTTTAGGCTTTATTATTAGTCTTACTGGTTTATCTTCTACTGCAATAGGCTTAATTGTTATGTATTATACATTTAAATTGACAGTGCCATTAATGGTCTCAGCGATTAAGCAAGCTATACGTTGGTATAATGCTTTGAAAGTGTAGGTTTTTATGATATCAATAATAATAATAGTAATTATAGTAGCAATATTAATAAACTTTAGGCATGTAAAAATTAAATTTAAGACTTTTTTTAGAAAAGGTTTTGCTCCAAAAAGGGGAAGATTTGGTGTTTATTGTTATTGTGGTAAACAAGGTAGTGGTAAAACTTATTCTGCCGTTGAATTTCTTCTAAATAATAAGGACATGCCTATTTATAGTAATGTTTCTACTATAAAGGGTGTAAAGTATGAATATTTTAGTGGTTTTGAAAATCTTTTAAAATTAAGAGATAAAACTGATTGTATAATCTTTTATGACGAGATATTTACTGCTTTAACTAAGTCTAGTAAGTTAAATAGCGAAGTTTTGGACTTTCTATCACAAATGAGAAAAAGACGCATAATCTTCATTACAACAGCTCAGGAGTGGTTAGAAATAAATATCACACTTAGAAGATATTGTAGATTTCAAATTGAATGTTCAATGCATAATTTTCTTGGTTTAGGTATACTAATTAAGCATATGTTTGATGCCGAACAAATGAAGTGGAGTAATGACGATAATGAATATGTTGCACCACTTATTGAAACAACTATAAGTAAATGTAATTTAAAAATAGCTGAAAGTTATGATACATTTGAACAGATAAAAACGAATTAATTTCTTTTAAATTGTTTTTTTGAATTGGTCGATAAACTCGACCTGAAAAAAAACAATTGTGACCGTCCGTCAGGACAATGTCCGTTAGGACATTTAATAACAAATAACTTTATTACTACGACTATAAAGTTATTTGTGCTTTTTGTGCAAAGTCGTAAATGTAGGTAAATACTGGCTTAAATTAAAATATACGAACAGAATTGTTCGTGTCTATTTAGAAAGGTAAATTTTTAATGAAAAAAGCTAATTTTAATACTACTTCTTCTGAAGAGATAGAAGAGAAGAGATATCGTAATTTTATGATATTATTGTATCCTGAGTGGGACAATTTCAAAGATATTTTACAAGACATTAAAGGTTCATTTAAAAACTATGCATATATTAAACATATTCCAGAAGAAGAAGAGAAGAAAGAACATGTTCATCTTATATTGTCGTTAGACAACCCACGAAGTGAGCATTCGCTAGCAAAAAGGTTAGAAATAAATGAAAGGTTTGTAAAGTATGTTAAATCTTTAAGGGGGAGTTGTAGATATCTAATTCATATCGATAATGAAGACAAATATCAGTACAATATAGACCAAGTAGTAGTATCTAAATCTTTTTCTTCTACTTTTTATAAATCATTTGACGATTTATTAAGTGATGAAGAAATACTTGAGAATATATATTCATTTATAAGCGATAATAAAGATTTAGAACCAATTGATATAGAAATACAACTTACTAAATTTGTTTGTTCTAATGCATGGGAAAGGGTATTTAAACGATATTATAATACAATAGTAAAATATATAAATCATATTTCTTCCGAAAACTTTGGTTTACATAATATATATTATGTCACATTTATAAAGTGGCTTTTTTAATTGCAAATTTTATAATAAATACTTATACTACTTATTGAAAATTAATAATAAAATTATTTTATAATATTTAATTAAATATTAATTAACCAAATAAAATTTATTTTTTTTATTTAATTTTTATTTTAAAATATGATAAATATAATATAACCTTATTTATATTAATAATTAGGATATAATACGCGTATATCCTATATTTATATATTATATAAGGATATAATACACATATAAATAAAAAAGAGTAAGTTTAACTCTTATTTTAGGGGAGTAGAACTTACCCAATAATATTCACCATTTTTATTTTTTTGATATACATGTTTATACATTGTACCATACTTTTTCATAAATCCATAATCAACTTTTGTTTTTTTATTATAGTTTTTCGTACAATCATCATTTTTATCTAGAGTAGTGTAGTTTTTATAACATTCACTACTATTTATTTTTAAGAAATAATCATAAATAGTTATTTTACTACCCTTCTCTATTGTTTTAGATATAATTCTATAAATTGCACTTGTACCATCAATAATGTAAGTATACATTTCTGATTTACCACAATAGTAATAATCATCTTTTAAATAACATATATGAGAATTATCATAATTAAAAGAATCTTTGCTTTTAATATTTTCACCAAATATTTTTTTGTATTCATTTTCAATAATATCTTTTTTGATTTTAGCAACATTGCATTTGCTTTCATTTTCTTCTACGCCAAATACCATATCATCAACTTTACAAGTTTCCTTCTTTTTTGTTTTACTATACTCTTCTATTTCTGCATCTTTAACATTAGCTTTTTGATATGCTAAACATAGTTTTGTATCATCTGTTAAATCTTTAGCAGTAATTTCTTTATCAGCATAATTAGATAGACCATTACAATTATTTAAATCATTAGGCATTAAATAACTATGTAATTCTTTTACCAACTTATCATCAGCAGATAATGATTTACCGTTAATTAATCTATAAGCTAATAAAAATACGATAATTAAAATTAGAACCAAAATAATAACTTTTAGTAATTTATCTTCAACAATTGTTATTTTACTAAATTTTTTTTCTCTTGCTTTCTTCTCTACTTCTTTTTTATTATTTTTCATTTTTACCTCTATACTTTTCTAGATTGAATTTCTGCGATTTTTTCAAATACCTCAGCTGCATTAGATTCGTTTATTTCATTATAACCTAGCTCTCTTAATGCTTGAATTTTAGTAGTATTAAGTTGTTGTGTTCTTGATAACTTTTCTTCTTTTTTAGCTTCTATTTCTTGAACAAAACGCCTTCTACTCTCCACTACTTTACTCTTACTAGCGCCACCATTGTTGTATAAAGTTAAAGCAGAATATAAAATACTTTCAAAAATATATTGTTTATCTTCATT
>CANPXQ010000046.1 GCA_947586295.1 uncultured Bacilli bacterium | reverse complement strand
TACTATAACTATTTTAAGAGGTTTAAAAGAACGTTTTGAAATCTTCCACGGGGTTACAATTAAAGATAATGCTTTAATTGCGGCAGCTACTTTAGCTAATAGATATATTACTGATCGTTTTTTGCCTGATAAAGCTATTGATTTAGTTGATGAAGCGTGTGCCACAATTAAAATGCAATTAGATAGTGTGCCTGTAGCTTTAGATGAACTTACGCGAAAGATAATGAGTTTAGAAATAGAAAAACAAGCTTTAAAGAAAGAAAAAGATGATATATCGTTAAATAGAAGAGAAAAAATAGATGCTGAATTAAAAGAATTAAAAAATTCGGAAAATGAATATCGTAATAGATGGCAAAAAGAAAAAGAACAAAAAGATATTATTAATAAGAAAAAAGAAGAATTAGAAAAAGCGCGTTTTGATTTAGATGTTGCAGAAAATAATTATGATTTAGAAACTGTTGCTCGTTTAAAACACGGTAAAATTCCGGATTTACAAAAAGAATTAGATAATTTAAAAAAGGAAAGTGCTAATAGATTATTAACTGATATCGTAGATGAAGATAGTATTGCTAGTATAATTTCTAAATGGACAAATATTCCTATCACGAAATTAGTTAGTAGTGAAAAAGAAAAATTACTTAATCTTAGTTCTCGTTTAAAAAAACGGGTTATGGGTCAAGATGCTATTTTAGACACTATAGCTGAAGCTATAATTCGGGCACGTAGTGGTATTAAAGATCCTAATCATCCTATTGGTTCTTTCATCTTTTTAGGACCTACCGGAGTTGGTAAAACAGAAGTCGCTCGTAGTTTAGCGTATGAATTATTTGACGATGAACGCCATATGATAAGAATAGATTGTAGTGAATATATGGAAAGCTTTAATGTCTCCCGTTTAGTTGGAGCTCCTCCAGGATATGTTGGTTATGATGAAGGAGGAACATTAACGGAAGCTGTAAGACGTAATCCTTATAGTATTGTCTTATTTGATGAAATTGAAAAAGCCCATAAAGATGTTTTAAATATTTTACTTCAAATATTAGATGATGGTCGACTTACTGATAGTATGGGAAGAACTGTGGATTTTAAAAATACAATTATTATAATGACTAGTAATTTAGGTAGTGAATTTATCTTAGATGGCGAAGAAAATAGTAAAGAATTAGTAATGAATAAAGTTCGGGAGACTTTTCGCCCTGAATTTATTAATCGTTTAGATGAAATCTTAATCTTTAATCCTCTTAAAGAAGAAGATATTAAACAAATATTAAGAAAAATAATTAAAGAAATAGAATTACGGTTGATAGATAATTCTTTAAAGATTGAATTAACCGAAAGAGCTGAAAGTAAAATCCTTGCTGAGGCTTTTGATATAAGATATGGAGCACGTCCAATAAAAAGATATGTAGCGAAAAATATTGAAACTTTAATAGCTCACGAATTAATCTTAAATAATATTTCTATTGGTCAAAAATTTACTATTGATGTGGCAAATAATAAATTTGTTATTATATAAAAATGACGAGGCAATTATCGGCCTCGTCTTAATTATTATCAAAGTATATATTACTTTGATAATATTATTATATCCTTTTTATTATTATTTATACAAAAAAAAGCTCTTTTTAAGCAGCTTTTTTACTTTTATTTATAGTTCTAGCTTCACGCGCTGAAAGGATAACTTTTTCTCCATTTATTGTTTTCTTTTGTAAATTAGGTTTTTGTTGCATTTTAGTTGCATTTAAAGCATGACTTCTTCTATTACCAGTTAAAGGTTTTTTAGTCGTAATCTTTGTCGCCATAGAATATTTTCCTCCTTTTTCTTACATTTAAAACTATAACATTTTATGAAGTTATTGTCAAATAAATTATTCCTTTTTTCTCTTAATATTCTTTATAAATAAAAGAATAATAATAAAGATAAGTAAGAAAATAAATAAATAGATAAAAGTATTATAAATATGCATTACAATATTAAAATGATTTTCAATATACAAAGTTATAATTAAACTTAAAATAATTAAATAACTAAAAGATAGTAATCTTTTATTATTTAATAAATTATTTAATCTATTTAAAGTCATTGCCATAATTATGAATAAATCTCCTAACCAAATAAAAGCAATTATATTTTCAACATTTTCAAAGAAACGAAAGAATTCAATTTTTCTTAAAATAGCATATTCGGGAAAACTAAAAATTCTAACTAAAGTATCTCCTAATACACTAGTTATATTTATAATTACAAATACACCGGCTAAAGTTCCTATTAAATAGTTAATAATTTTATTTTTTAAAGGAATTTGTTCTTCAATTAATAATAAAGAAGGAGCTACAGATAAAGTAGTAAAAATTATTGTAGCGAGAAATATATTTTTACAACTAGTTGTAAAAATAGGTAAAAAGTAAGAAAAATCTGCTGTTTCCATTAATAAGAATATTTTAGTAATAGTAATAAATAAACAAATAGGAAATAATATTTGGGCAACTCTACCGACACATTTTAATCCTTTCATCGTTATATAAATTAATAATAAAACTATAGGAGCACAAATAACTATAGAAGGAGTATGACTTAAATAATAAGAAGATACTAAAGTAGATAAACTAAGAATACTAATAAATATAATTAAGGAATATAAAGTAAAGAAAGAAAATTTTAAAATATAATTAAGAAAGTTTTTCTTTTTTAAATAATTATTTAAGTTTCCTTTTATATTTATTGTGTAGTAGTAAAATATTAAAATAATTACGACTCCTAAAAGAGTACCTAAAATGGCACTTATCCACGCATCTTTGCCACATAAAGCAAAGATATTAGATACTCCTCCTCCTAAAAATAATGCTCGTGAAAGAAAAAAATTAATTGCCATATTTTGATTTTTAGTTAGCATCTGGTATCACCTCATATATTATTCCTTTTTTCGTTAAATTAAATTTAACTTGACTATCTATTTTAGCTGTTAACCATAATTTATTATTTTTATCTCGGGTATGACTATAATAATTTTGACCTAAAGATAAAATATCACTTTCTTTATCTTGCAATAAAGAAATAAATTTAGTTATTTCTTCATTTAACATATAAGAAAATGTAGTCTCTATTTTTTTTAGTTCTTCCGGATCCTTTAAATCAAAATTAGCTTCATTTTCTAAGACTTGCGATTTGATACTTCCTCTTACTTTAATAGTACTAGCATCAACATCTATTTTTAAATTAGAACTATATATGGAATTGGCAAAAGTTTTATTATTATAATCTGTACTTAAGATAACATTATTAGTTTCATTATTTATTAAATTATATAAACTAGCATAATATTTATCAATATAACCCACTAATTTATAATTATGAAATAAAGCCATTTCTTTAATCTCAATTTTATTATGATTAATATTTACGACACTTAAAGTTGTATCTGTTCCAAAAGATAAAATTTCTTGAACCATATTAATATATTTTTTCTTAATAGCATAACTACCACTATATCTATCAGCATCTATAGCATCATTAATACTACTACTAACTACTGGGAGATTTTCACTGGTCGAGGCTAGTAATTCCTTGGGACTATCGGCTATAACTATTTGTAAAGTTTCCCGAATATTATTATTTCTTAATAAATAATCTAAGATATCTTCTAAATGATTTTCGGCAATTGTTTTACTTATCACTAGTAAATCAGTATGTGAAAAATAGGCTCTTTTACGGGTACTATCACTGGCAAGTTCCATCGCTGTAGCGAAGTTTTTATCCTTTTGTGTTATGGCATAACTTTTAGTATTGGCACTTTCCTTGGCTGCATTATTACTAATTATTTCATAAGTTATTTCATATTCATTATCTTTATAATCAATGCCAATCCCAATAACTATTGCTAGTTCATTAAGTTCATAATAATCATAGCAACCGCCTAAAATAAGAAATAAAAATAAAATAAGAATTATTTTTTTCATTAATTTTCTCCTTGTTTATATATGTTTTTACTTAACACTTTGCTTCTTTTATAATCCTTTTTTATACTCGTTTTAAATACGGTATTTTTAAAATATGTTTTATTAAAAGGAGCAATAGGATAAAAATAAGGAATATTAAAACTATCAATACTACATATATAAATAAGAAAATAAATAAAGGCAATAAATAAACCATATAAACCTAAAATTGCCGAAGTAAATAAAAATATAAAAGTAAAATAACGCATACTATTTGCAATTTCTAAATCCGTAAAAGTTAGGGAAGCAATAAATGTTATTGCCACAACAATAATTATAATTGGTGAAACTAATCCTGCTTCTACAGACGCTTGACCTAAGATAATAGCACCTAATATGGAAATAGAAGAACCAAAACTAGAAGGGAATCGTAAATCACTTTCTTTTAAAATATCACAAACTATTAACATTAAAATAGTTTCAACGATTAAAGGAAAAGGTACTCCTTCTCTTTGAATCGTAAAATTAATAAGTAAATCCATTGGAATTGATTCCGGATTATAACATAATAAGGCATTAAAAAAAGCTGGGGTAATAATACCTATGAAAAAAATCGCTAAACGTAAGACTTTTAAAAAATTAATATTATTACTTTTAGTATAATTATCACTAATTGGATTTAAAAAATCAATAAAGAAAGCGGGAATTATTAAAACAAATGGCGAAGTATCAACTACTAAAACAATTTTTCCTCTTAATAGTTCAATAACTGCATCATCTGGTCTTTCACTATATTTAATAGTAGGAAATAAACTTTTATTTTCATTTTCTATTAAAAAAGAAATACTACTAGAATCAACTATACCATCAATATCTATTTGGGATAATCTTTTTTTAACTTCGGTAATTAATTTTTGATTAGTAATATTATCAATATATAGTAGGCCAACACAAGTATTAGTTAATCTCCCAATAAAATAATTTTCGATTTTTAAATTATGCGATTTTATTCTTCTTTTAATAAGCCCAATATTTATTTGATAATTTTCCGTAAAAGCATCTTTAGGTCCATTTATAGCTGTTTGCACTTCATTAGGCGCAATACTTCTTGTTAAATCAGCTTTAGTTTCAATACCATAAATTAAATTATCATATATAACGATCGTAAAACCATTAGTTAAATAAAATTCTATTTTGTCGTTATTATTTATAGTTACTTGATTAGGCCCTGCTAAAAAATTATTTAAATTATTTTTATTTAAATGGATTTGATTAAAACGATTAGTTAAAGGTTTTAAAACATAATCATTAACTTTATCACTACCAGATAAAGTTTCTAAAAAAATAACATATATACTTTTAAAAATATTTAATTTTATTTCTTTTATAACTAAATCAGGATTTAAATTAAATTCATTTTTAATTTTTTTAACTATTTTATTCATAAATCCACCATTAGTATTATTGTCAAATTATGGTAATATATACGGTTACTTTTTTCGACAATTTCTTTTTAATTAATTTGTTATTATTATTTAGGTGATTATAATGGTAATCTATTTAGATTTAGTTTTTCTTTTAAATTTAGCGTATGATTTTTTATTACTTTTAACAGTTGATATAACTTTAAAAAGAAAAGCGAAAATTAAAAAAATCTTTTTCGCTGCTCTTATAGGAAGTATATCTTTAATCTTATTATTTTTAACAATAAATAAATATATCTTATTTATTTTAAAAATAATAGTTAGTTTATTTATGGTATTAATAGCATATGGCTATCGGGATTTAAAATATACTTTTAATAATTTATTTTATTTATATATGTGTAGTGTTATTTTAGCGGGGTTTCTTTATTTATTAAATGTTAATTTAAGTTATACCAATATAGGATTAGTATTTGTTAATACGGGTTTAAGTATTAATTATCTTGTTTTATTATTTTTAGCACCATTAATTTTAAGTTTATATATTTATCAAAATAAAAAAATAAAAAATTTTTATCATTATAATATAGATTTAAAAATAGTATTTAATGAAAAAGAAAAAATTTTAGTTCATGGATATTTAGATACGGGGAATGTTTTAAAAGATCCAATTACGAATAAATATATTATTTTAATAGAGGATAATTTAATTAATTTAGATAATAAATTACCTATATATGTTCCTTATATAAGTATTAATAAAAAAGGAATAATAGAATGTTTTAAAATTAGTTATATTGAGGTAAATAATCAAAAATTAAGTAATTATTTAGTGGGAATAAACAAAGAGAAGTTTCATTTAGAAGGTATTAATTGTATTTTAAATAGAAAATTATTGGAGGAAATATGTATCGAAAATTAATTTTATTTTTAAAAAAGAAGTATAATGAAGTATTCTTTGTCGGAGCAACAGATAAATTACCGCCACCATTAAGTAAAAATGAAGAAACTAAGTATATATTAAGAGCTCAAAATGGAGATATAGAAGCCCGCAATATTTTAATTGAACATAATTTAAGATTAGTTGTTTTTTTAGCGAAAAAATATGAAAATACAACATATGATATTGAAGATTTAGTATCTATTGGTTCTATTGGTTTAATTAAAGGAATTAATACTTATAAAATAGATAAAAATATTAAATTAGCGACGTATGCATCCCGTTGTATTAGTAATGAAATATTAATGTTTTTAAGAAAAAATAAAAAAAGGAAAACAGAAGTGTCCTTAGAAGAAACATTAAATTATGATGCTGATGGTAATGAATTACATTTAGAAGATATATTAGGTACTGAGACAGAATTAGTTCCGAATATGTATGAAGAAAAAATAGATAAAGAGTTTCTAATAAAAGAAATAGCGACTTTAAATGAACGGGATAAAGAAATAATGGTTTTAAGATATGGCTTAAATAATAAAAGAGAGTATACACAAAAAGAAGTTGCCGAGCTTTTAGGAATATCGCAGTCTTATATATCTCGAATTGAAAAAAAAGTAATTAAAAAATTAAAAAAAATTATGCAATAAATAGGCTAAAACCTATTTATTTTTTTAAATTAAGAAGAAAAGATGAAAACTTGAAAATAAAATTATATAGATGTATCTTTAGTTTTGCTGCAAAACTCAGGAGCTAATTTTTGAATAAATATACTTATCTTACATTTTTAATTATACTTTATATGTAAGTGTTACTAGAAGGTAGCACTTTTATTTTGCTTTAGTTGTAATACTATAAGAATTTTCCTTGCTAGTTTAGATTAAATGGATTAAAGAGAAAATGACAAAAAGTGTCAAATTTTTTTATTTTAAAACAAACCCCTTGATATATATATATATATAGTACAATGGGACCATAGAAGGATAATACATAATATACTTTACACTCAATTT
>CANPXQ010000045.1 GCA_947586295.1 uncultured Bacilli bacterium | reverse complement strand
CAACAATTAATAATACATTTCTTTTTTTATTTTCATTCATAAGTACCACTCCTATTATAGTATTTATTATATCTAATTTAAGTATACATTAAATTAGATGTAAAGTAAACTAGATATAATTAATAATAAATACCCTTTCTAGTCCCATTGTACTATATATATATATATCAACGACTTGTTTTTAGTTTAAAAAAACTTTACTTTTTTTGACACAAAAAAAAGTAAGCTTCATTAGAAACTTACTAAATAATTATTCTCCTTTAACTTGATTCATTACTTCTTCAGCAAAGTTATCATTTCTTTTTTCCATTCCTTCGCCTACTTCATAACGAATCATACTAACTAATTCTCCGTGATTATTTTTAACATATGTGTCTACAGAGATATCGCCATCTTTAATAAATGGTTGTTCAGCTAGAGTAATTTCTTTATAGAATTTCTTAATTCTACCTTCTACCATTTTTTCGGCAATTTCAGCTGGTTTTCCTTCATTCATTGCTTGTTCTTTTAATATTGCTTTTTCATTATCTAATACATCAGCAGGAACATCTTTAGGAAAAACATATAAAGGTTTCATAGCTGCTGCTTGCATAGCAACATCTTTAGCTACTTCTTCATTAGCTCCTTTAACAACAGTTAAAACCGCTATCTTGCCTCCTAAATGAATATAACTACCAAAGTTTTCATCATCTTCTTTTAAAACAACTTCAAATCTTCTAAAAGATAATTTTTCCCCTATTTTAGCTACTTTACTAATAATTAAATCTTTAATTGAACCTTCAGCAGTAGATAGTTCTAAAGCATCATCTAAAGTTTTAGCATCACTATTTAATATC
Source organism: uncultured Bacilli bacterium (assembly GCA_947586295.1). Classification (GTDB taxonomy): domain Bacteria; phylum Bacillota_I; class Bacilli_A; order RF39; family UBA660; genus Onthocola_B. Next base: position 6,478 of record CANPXQ010000045.1, on the reverse strand, counting down.
GTATTACCAATAGTATCAATCATTCCTTTAAATTCTTCATTTTTACTTACAAAATCGGTTTCACTATTAACTTCTAAAATAACTGCTTTATTACCGGCAACATAAATATTTGCAAGACCTTCGGCAGCTATTCTAGCTTCTTTTTTAACAGATTTAGCAATACCTTTTTCTCTTAAATAATTTATAGCGGCATCCATATCGCCATTAGCTTCACTTAAAGCTTTTTTACAATCCATCATTCCGGCTCCAGAAACTTCTCTAAGTTCCTTAACCATACTTGCAGTAACTTCCATTATATTCCCTCCTTATTTACTTAATTTAGCAACTAATTCATCTTTTTTCATAGTTGAATAACCTTTTATACAGGCTTCTTTCGCTAGTTTTTTAAGTTCAGTTAAAGTTTTACTTTCTAATTCATCTTGAATTTCCATTTCTTTAACACTTTCAATAACATCAGGAGCAACTACTTCTTTATCATCTTTCTTTAAAGATTCTTCTTCAGTAGTTTTCTTTTCTTCTTCCGTTACATAATCAACTAATTCTAAGTTATTTGCTTCACATATTGCATTAGTTAAAACACCTAACATAACTTTAATAGACCGAACAGCATCATCATTACCGGGAATAACATAATCGACATCATCAGGATCACAATTAGTATCTACTACACCAAATACTGGTATTTTTAACTTTCGGGCTTCTTTAATAGCATTATATTCCTTTTTAGGATCAACAATAATTAAAGCTTGAGGTAATTTAACCATTTCTCTTATCCCACATAATACTTTATTTAATTTTTCATATTCTTTTTTAAGACCAATAACTTCTTTTTTCGGTAAAACTTCAAAAGTACCATTTTTTTCCATTTCTTCAATTTCTTCTAACCGTTTTACCCGGCGCCGAATAGTTCGAAAATTAGTTAAAGTTCCACCTAACCATCTTTCTACTACATAATAAGAATTACTTCTCGTCGCTTCTTCTAAACATACTTCTTGGGCTTGTTTCCGAGTTCCGACAAATAAAAACTTTCCTCCATTTTCCGCAATAGTTTTAACAGCTAAATAAGCGTTTTCCAAACAAGCCTTAGTTTTTTCAAGATCAATAATATAAATATCATCTCTTGAAGTATAAATATACTCTTTCATTTTAGGATTCCATCTTTTAGTTTGATGACCAAAATGAACTCCTGCTTCCAATAAATTACTCATTGAAACAATTTCTGCCATAATTTTTTTCCTCCTTCGTTTTTTCTTCTTGATACTTCTTCTTACCTCTTCACTTATTACTAAGCACTCGAAGAGCGTAATCCATATCAATGTATATTTCTTTTACAGCAATTAAAATTTTACCAAAAAAATTGGATAATTACAAGTATTATCTTATGCTTTTACCCTAATTTTTATGTTTTTTTTATTTGACAATCCAAGCAGTAGGTACACCTCTAGTTCTATGTCTTAAAGCCGAATCAATTGGATCATTAATCATTTGCCCATTAATAGCGATAACTGAAGAAGTTCCTCCATCTAAATTAGCAGCATTAATAGCCCCATAACGACTCATAATTTCCGTTAATTCAACCATACTAGCCCCTTTACTTCGAAATTCATTACTATCGACAATTAACATTAAAACAATGCCATCTTTTCTTTGACCAATAGCCGTTCTAGCGGCATAACCCCAACCCCCATTACCTTTAATAACTGCTTTTTCACCATTAACAATTAATAGGGGTCCCATTGTTACACAATCGCGATAACCATCTTTTAAAGCTTTACTAGCCCCTTCATTTTTAGTTAACAATAAAACATTATTATGGTCAAAACCAATTAAATAACCCCCACTTTTATCACTTATAACTACTCCATCTTTAATCGTTACTCCTAAAGGATTTTCTCCTTTAGTATTATAACCAGGATCAATAAAACCGCCGCCATTAATCGCGACTAAAGCCTCATTTTCTTTACCCATATCATAAACATATTGGCCACTTTTACCCAACCATTTCGTAACTACTAAAGAAATTCTACTCGCATCATATACAGCCACTAAATAAGCTTTGCAACCATTAACAGTTAAATTAATTAATTTATAAACATCCCCTTTTTGATGATTTAAAATTTGTTGTTCATATTCATTTAAATATTCACTTTTTTCAGGATCTATCGTAAATTCTATTAAATCTCGATCCATACTTTCTTTAAATTCTTCAACATAATTATTACTTTTTATTTTTTTTATTTCTATATCACTATAAAACCATTTACATAAATATTGATGATTCATTGTTCCCATCGCTGTAGTAATTAACCAATTTTTAAAACCTTCATAAGGACCATACAATAACAATAGAAAAATAATACAGCCCCCCAAATATAAACCAACTAAAGTATTAAAAATATAAACTAAATATTTTCGGTAATTTACTACATAACGATTCGTATTAAGTAAATAAAAACTAAAAATAAGTAATGCTACTGAAAAAACTAATAAACCAATAATAGTATATCTTTTTTGCTTACTAATAAGTTCACTACTATGCATACTAATTACTAATAAAACAATCAAACTAATTATTAAAACGATACTTAAACACCGAATTAATAAACCTAACTTCTTTCCATTAATTTTTTTCATTATGCACCTTTTCAATATAATTAACTACTTCATCTACCGTTAAGGAAAAATCCTCATAATTAACCGTAAAATAAGTAACATCCATTTGATTATTAAACCACGTATATTGTCTTTTAGCATAATTACGAGAATTTTTTTTCGCTTGTTCTACAGCTTCCGTTAAAGATATTTTATTTTCTAAAAAAGGAATAAATTCTTTATAACCAATTCCTAACTTTAACGGTTTAGCATTTTTATTTTTAATTAAAGGTTTAATTTCATCTATTAAAGGAATTACCATTTTATCAAATCTTTCATCAATAATACGATATAAATTATCTCGAGATGTAGTTAAGCCAATAAAATAAACATCTTTATATAAAATTTTTGCTTTTGAATTATTATTTTTCTTAAAATCATAATCATACAAAGCGGCTTTTAAATAAAAACCTGTCCCTCCAACAAAAATGGGCACTTTCCCTCTAGATAAAATATCATCGATAGCTTTTCTGGCATCTTGTTGATACATATAAGCATTATAATCTTCATCTATTTTTTTTATACTTAATAAATGATGCGGAATATGTTCCATTTCTTCCAAAGTAACTTTAGCCGTTCCCACATTAAGATCTTTATAAATTTGCATCGAATCACAATTTATAATTTCGCCATTAAATATCTTCGCTAATTTAATACTTAATTTGGTTTTGCCAACCCCTGTTGGTCCTACAACTGCTAAAATCACTTTAACCACCTCTAACATTTTATCATGAAAAGGATAAATTGACAAAGAAATAAATCATTGTTATATTAATTTTGGTGATTATGATGCAAGTTATTGGTGTTATTGGCGAATATAATCCTTTTCATAATGGGCATATTTTTCATCTTGATACAATAAAAAACTTATATCCCGATAGTTTAATTATTTTAGTTGTCAATGGTTATTTTTTACAAAGAGGCGAATTAAGCATTTTAACTAAAGAAGCGAAAACTTTAATTGCTTTAAATAATAATGTTGATTTAGTTATAGAATTACCATTTATATATGGTACTCAAAGCGCCGATATTTTTGCTAAGGCTAGTATAACTATATTAGAAAAACTAAAATGTGATTATATTATTGCCGGAAGTGAAAGTAACAATTTAGCGAAAATAGCACAAATAAGTAAAAAACAACTTAATGATAAAAGCTATAACGAAATGGTTAAAAGTTATTTAGCAGAAGGTTTAAATTATCCCACTTCTTTAGCAAAAGCCCTAAATTTAAAATTTAATTTTCTCCCTAATGATTTACTTAATATTTCTTATTTTAAAACTATTTTAGAAAATAATTATAAAATACAACTTAAAACAATTAAAAGAACTAGTGATTATCACGATATTAAAAGTAATGAAAAAATTGTTAGTGCCTCTAATATTCGAGAAAAAATAAAAAATAACATCGATATTAGCAAATACTTACCAAAAATGAGTATTAATAAATTAATAACACTTAATTATACTAATTATTTTAAATTATTAAAATATAAAATATTAACTTGTCCTAATTTAAATATTTATTTAGATGTTGATGAAGGAATAGAATATCGTTTAAAAAAATATATTAATGAAGTTAATTCCCTAGAGGAATTAATCAAAAAAGTTAAAACCAAAAGATATACTTTTAATAAAATAAATCGAATGTTTATTCATCTGTTAATAGGACTTAAAAAAATAGATAATCAAGATAAAAATTATGATTATCTTAAAATATTAGGTTTTAATTTAAAAGGGAAAAAATACTTACAAACAATTAAAAAAGAAACAAATATTTCTTTTAAAATAGCGGCTAATGATATTATTAGACAATATGAATTACAAGCAAGTCAAATATATGATTTAATTAATGGAACTAATACTTATCAATTTGAATTAAAAAATAAACCTTTAATCAAAAAAGATTAAGCTAGATAACTACTATAAACCCATCTATCGGTATTAATCTTAGTCCAATTACCTTTAGTGGCCATAACCGCAACCGTGGTATTAGGCATTAAAGGCGCTTTAATGGTTAAAATTTGGCCATTTGGAGATTTACGGACATTTAAACTAGCCGCCGTTGTTTTTTTCGTTTTATATATTTTCCGTGGTTTATCGCCGGTTAAAAAGTTTTTACTTACCCACTCTCTATCACTAATTTTGGCCCACGAGTCTTTAACTTCCAGAATTGTAAGTTCTGTATTTTCAGGTAAAGAATTAATACATTTATAACTTGTTCCTGGACCCAAGCGAACATTTAAACTTTTGGTAACATACCAATACTTTAAATTATTTTCTTCTTCATATAAATAAACAAAAGGAATATTTTTCATCGATATTACTTGGGTAAACTCCGGATCAATGAAAAAAGCATCTTCCGGTTTTACTGCCCCAGCAGTTGTTTTAATAATCCATATACCATTGGAATTTTTTTCCCAACCCGTGCCAGAACATTTACCACGTCCTACGGAAATATGAAAATGGTAACCTGTGGCTTTACCATCATTACCTTCCATAATTATTTTCTCACCTCTTAAAAATTTTTGTCCTACTTTTAAATTTTTAAAATCACTATCATTAGGATGAACAATAATTATCGTAACATAATCTGTAAAAGTGGGTGTTATAACTTTCGAAGTTGACTCTAACCATAAAGTATTACCAGCATTTAACCCAACACCATAAATTTTTTTAATAACCATCTCATCACAAGGACAATAAAAATAACTTTCTTTTTTACTTGTTCCCCCATTATCATCTATAGGATAATCTTTGGGATTTCCAGTATTATGAAGACTATGCGAATAATTATCATTATATCCTTGGGTAATATTCATCTTTTTTAAAGGATAAATTAAGTAATTCATTTTTTCCTTCTTTCTATAAATAATTTATGCGTTAATTTTTTTAACGTAACGATTATTGTCCATTAAAAAAACAATAATTATTGGAAAAAACTTTATAATAAAAAAATAATAGTTTATAATAATAGTAATGAGGTGGAAAATTGAAAGATTTTTTTAAAAATACTAAAAAACAAATTATTTTTTTATTAACAGTTATTTTTATATCGATGTTATTATTAAATATTTTTACGCCCTTAATTGCTGATGATTATAATTATTCGTTTAATATGGAAACATTAGAAAGATTAAAAACTCTTCCCGATATAATTAATAATCAAATATGGCATTATCTAAACTGGGGTGGTCGCAGCGTTGTGCATAGTCTTGCAAATCTGTTTTTACTTTATCCGAAAATAATTTTTAGTATCGCCAACTCTTTTATTTATACTCTTTTAGTTTATTTAATTTATTATCACGCCAAAATGGCTTTAAATTTAACGAAAGATATTCCCCTAGCCATAATATTAATTAATTTTTTACTATGGTTTACACTACCAACTTTTGGCCAAACTTGTTTATGGTTAACGGGTTCTTGTAATTATTTATGGTCGATGGTTTTAATTTTACTATTTTTAATACCTTACCAAAAAGACAATAATAAAACTTCTTTTATGAAAATATTATTAATGTTTATCTTAGGCGTATTAGCGGGATGGACTAATGAAAATACGGCTTTTGGTTTAATAATTATAATTTTAGGTTTGCTCCTAAAACAAAAATATGAAAAAAAACAAATTAGTCTTGATAAAATATGGGGCTTAATAGGCGCTATTAGTGGTTTTATTATAATGATTGCTGCTCCAGGTAATTATGTGAGAGCCCAATATTTTATAGATAATAGTCCTTTAATTATTAAATTAATTGCTGTGTATTAGATATGAGGTGATGGATTAAAGTTATAATCAGCATAAACATCATATATATTAATTGGAAAGTCC
>CANPXQ010000044.1 GCA_947586295.1 uncultured Bacilli bacterium | reverse complement strand
CTTATCATCACATTATCGGTTCCTGAAATTTTGATGGCAAATTGGAATAACTGTCACATTTCTATTTTAATTGCACAGTAAATAATAGACAAAATTTTTAATTTTTATTGCTATTTATTGTTAAATTGGTTATAATAAATTTATATAAAAGGAGGAGTCAGTTAAAAATGAAAGAAGCGACTGGAGAATTAAATATGACTGTTGTTACAGTAGTAGCTATTGCTGCCGTAGGAGCATTCTTTTATGCATTTGTTTGGCCTAGTATTCAAGCTAGTATTAAAAAAAATACTTGCGAAGTTCAATGCGCTGACACTGAAGGCACTTGTTTTGATGAATGTATGAATGCGGAAGCAGAAGAATAAAAACAGGTAGTTAAATGAAAGAGGCTACAGGAGAACTAAATAGTACTATTATTGTGGTTGTATCTGTGGGGGTCTTAGCGACCTTTTTTTTCAGTTACTTGTGGCCTTCTATTAAACATAATTTTGAAAAGGAAAGTCAATGTAATAAAGCTACTTGTGATTGTAGCAAAGAAACTAGAGATACAAACGAAGGATATTGTTTATGTAGTCTAAATGACGGAAGCGACTCTTTTAGATGCGTGTATAAAGGATAGGGATATTATGAAGGAATCGATTAGTGCAATTAGTATATTTCAAGTAGTAATATTATTTATATTATTATTTACAGCTATTATGTGTTTAACCATTAATAATGCTAATGCTTTTGGAATTAAAGATGAAATTACAAATATTATTGAATTAAGTGATGGTAATTTTTTAGATTCACGTGGAAATTTGAATGATGAAATTATTGCAGCCATTGATGCAAGTAGTTATAGAACTACTGGAAAATGTGAAGAAGGATACACTGGTTTTCAAAGAGATGGAAGTAAAATAAATGGTGGTTCTGGGGCATCTGTTTGCATAAAATGTGTTAATGTGTCTAGTGAAGTTAAAAATTACTTAGAAGGGCTTGTTGGGGCTAATAACGTAGCTAGTCAAGGGCAAGAACTAGAAGGTTATTATTATCAAGTTGTTGTTTTTTATCAATTAGATATCCCTGTTATAAAACAAGTTTATGATTTTAAAACAAAAGGAGAAACAAAACTTTTATACGGTAAGAATGCGGGGTTATGTAGCTAATGAGAGAAGCGTTTGGCTCTACTTGGACATTTCAATTAGTACTTATCTTTATGCTTATTTTTGCGTGTTTCTTAACATTAGTTATTAGTTATTCCAAAGCTTATTCCCTAAAAAATGAAGCTTTAAGTATTGTGGAAAAATACGAAGGAGTAACAACTACGTCCTTAGAAATAATTAATAATTATTTTCACGAAAATGGTTATCGTACAAAAGGGGATTGTCCAGAAGGATATATGGGAGCAGTTGATTTAGAAGGAAATTATTCTAAAGTAGATTCTGGTAATAAATATTACTATTGCTTTCAAGAAGAAAAAAGTGAAAAAGGTACAATATATTACAATATACGAGTATTTTTTAAATTTAATTTGCCGGTTATTGGAGATATAACTACATTTAAAATAGAAGGAAGAACTAATCCTTTTATTGGCAATGATAATCGGTTAACTAAGTAAGGAGGAAAAAATGAATGGAATTAATGTAATTATTTCAAATAAATATCAACCTCTATTATTAAATCTAGAAATAGATGTTATTAAACACATAACAGGTGTATTTACTATTGAAGAATTAGCGAAAGAATTTACTAATTTTTATTTTAATAAGATGATTATTGATATAACGGCAATTAAAAATTATGAAAATATCAATGTAATTCAAACTTTATCTGTTAATTTTGACGCAAATAAAGTAATCTTATTATTAGATGATTCGGAAGTTGTTAATTCTCCTAAATATATATCACAATTAGTGTCAATGGGTTTTTATAATTTTACTAAAGATATTGCTACTGTTAAGTTTTTAATTGATAATCCTAATACATATAAGGATGTTGCTAATTTTCATCAATTAAATGAAATTAATGAAAAACCAATATTTAATGAATTTACTTATAATAATAGTAGAGGATTTATTGGTCAAAGAATAATTGGTTTTAAAAATTTAACGCTTGATGCTGGTTCAACAACATTAGTATATTTACTAAAAAAACATTTGGAAAAAAATTATCGTGTTAAAACAGTAGAATTAAACGGCCATGATTTTGCTTTATTTGGTGATAAAAATTTAGATTCCATAAGTAGTTCGGAATTTAATAGTTATGTGTCCGATAATCCTGATGCTGAAGTTATATTAGTTGATATAAATGGCGATACATCAGGTTTAATTGATGAAATTATTTATTTAGTAGAACCGGGATTAATAAAACTAAATAAATTAATTCTACAAGATAATGAGGCTTTTGAAAAAATTGAAGGCAAAAAAATTGTTTTAAATCGAAGTTGTTTAAGTGAAAGCGACATTGATGAATTTGAAAAAGAAAGTGGTTGTAAAGTATTTTTTAATATTCCTAATGTAGATGATAAGGTATATAATCACGAAGTAATAAATACATTTTTAAAGGCTTTAGGTTTTAGTCGAATTGGTGATGATAGTAACGGATTATTCAGTATTTTTAAATAGGAGGCAAATATGAATTTTTGTTATAAGACAGCTTCTATTTGGCAAGTAGTTGGCTATATTTTCTTTATTTTAAAAATTGTGATTCCTTTAATAATAATTATTTTAGGAATCGTTAATCTCGCAAAGGCTGTAACGAGTAATGATGATAAAGCTGTATCTAAAGCTGCTGGTACCTTAATTAAAAAAATTGTTATTGGGGTTGTGATATTTTTTATTCCTACCATAGTTGGGGCTGTATTTCGGTTATTAGGTTTATTTGTAGATTATAGTGAAGATTTTAATGTTTGTCGTAATTGTATTCTTTCTCCAAATGCGTGTGATACTTCTTATCAAGGAGTAATTCCTACGGATACTAATAATAATCAAGATACTATTCCTAATGATTCGTTAATGGAACCTCCAGCAGTTGAAAATCCTTCTTTAGAATTTGATGGATCATCTATTATACCAGATGAAGAATTAATAGCCCCTCCAGAACCAGAAAATGCGCCATAAATATATGTCAAGAGACTAATTATTTGTTGACAACTTTTGGCATATAAGATAAAATAATATTAAGTGAAGGAGAGATGTATAAATGATTAATCCAGGGGATGCCGTCGGCGGTTTTTGTTATGAAACAGCTTCATTATGGCAATTTGTTGGTATTGCATTATTAGTTGTGAAAATTGTTATTCCTATTATTTTAATTATTTTAGGAATGGTAGATTTAGGAAAAGCTGTAGTATCTAGTGAAGATAAAGCTGTTAGTAAAGCTGCTACTAGACTTTTATGGAGAATAATTGCTGCTGTAATAATTTTCTTTATTCCAACTATCGTATCGGCAATATTTGCTTTAATTGGTAGTTTCAATGAAGAAGTTAGAGCTGATTATGATATTTGTCGAACCTGTGTTGAACATCCAAATCGTGATTCCAATATAGAAGGTTCTTGTAAATCTTATATGTAAAAAAAGAATGAGCAATCTCATTCTTTTATAATGTTATAAGCAACTTCATTAATTGGTCCAGCACCCACGGTGATTACTAAATCATCTTTTTTTATTCTTTCTTTTAAATACTTTTCTATTTTTTTGAAATCATCAATATAAATAACATTTATATTTTCTTTTTTAATTAATTCTACTAATTGTTCTTCTTTAACATTATAAATATTTGTTTCTCTTGCCGGATATATTTTAGCGATAATTACGTGATCAAATTTCGCTAAGATATTTGCAAAATCTTGTAAATGTTCTATAGTTCGTGAGTAGGTGTGAGACTGAAAAACAACCCAAGATTCGTGATATTTCATATTTTTTACCGCTTCTAACGTTGCGTTTACTTCCGTTGGATGATGGGCATAATCATCATAAACTAAAGCGCCATTAACTTTACCTATATATTGGAAACGTCTATTTACGCCAGTATAACTTTCTAAAGCTTTTTTAATAACCAATTTGTCTATCTTAAATTCAGAAGCTAAAGCAAAAGCGGCTAAAGCATTATATATATTATGTCTACCGTTTATATTTAAGTTAATGCTTGTTATAAATTTTTTATTTAGATATATATCAAAACTCCAGCATCCTAAATCATTTTTTTGAAGATTTATCGCTTTATAGTTAGCTTCAGTATTAATACCATAACTAATGATTTTCTTAGAAGTATTTTTAATTATATCTTTAATATTACTGTCGTCTAAGTTAATAATAGCATAACCAGAATCTGGTAATAAATTTAAATATTTAGTAAAAGAATTTTTTATATTATCTATGTTTTTAAAATAATCTAAGTGATCATCATCAATATTTAATATTATTTCTTGGGTGGGAAAAAAATTTAAAAAACTATCAACATATTCACAAGCTTCTAAAATAAAATAGTCTTTATCTCCAATATAATAATTATTTTTAATTTTAGGTAACATAGCTCCTATGGAAATGGTAGGATTAAGTCCCGCATCTAAAAAAATAGTGCTTACCATTCCCGTAGTAGTACTTTTTCCGTGAGTTCCGGAAATACAAAGACGGAATTTATATTTAGTCATTAATAATCCTAAAAATTCGGCTCTTTCGTATATTTTTTTGTTTAACTTTTGAGCCATAACTAATTCAGGGTCATCCTTTTTAATTGCCGCAGTATAAACAACTATATCAGCTTTATCAATCATTTCGGGATGATGGCCAATTTTTATTTCTATACCATCATTTTTGAGCTTTTCGGTTATTTCGCTTTTAGTTAAATCCGAACCACTTACAAGAGCGTTATTCTTTAGCATTTCGGCTATACCACTCATACTAATACCGCCAATTCCAATCAAATGAATTCTTTCTTTTGCCATAAAACTCATTCCTTTCTTGCCTAAAAAATATACTTTCTGTTATAAAATTATTAAATTAATGAATAAATAATACTATTTATCTGTTGAACCAAATCCACCTGTTCTTTTACCAGTAGCGGTATCGTTATCTACTTTTAAGTATTTCATAAAGATAACTTGACCAATAATATCCCCTTTTTTAATAACTAAATCGTGATCTAAACAATTAATGTATTGGAAGAAAAAATGGCCATCATTAGATTCATTACCATAATAATCGGCATCAATTATCCCGATACTGTTGGCCATTATTAAGCCCTTTTTAGGCCCACTGCTGCGATTACAAAGAATGAAAAATTCATCATCTGCACAATAAGCTTTTAAACCAGTAGGAATTAAAGTTGGTTTAACCCCCAAATGAAATGGAGGAATAACAACATCTGTAGCGGCTTCAATATCATAAGCAGCTGCTTTTTCCGTTTTCCTAATTGGTAAATTTATTCCTTGATTTTCATATCCTTTAACAATTTCAAAACCTCTCATAATAATCTCCTTCTTTTTTCTTTAATATATCATAAATTTACAAAAAATTCATTAAATATCATATAAAAGTGTAATTCTTTTGCCTTTAATTTCGATAAATCCTTCAGCTTTCAAATAACTTATTTCTCTACTCATTGCCGAACGGTCAATAACTAAATAATTAGCTAAATCGGTAAAGTTAAATGGCAGGTAAACATATCTTGTACTATGTTTTTTAGCCATAATCCGAAAATAAGCCAGTAATTTATTTCTAATACTTTTATTGGTTAAAATTTCTAATCGTTCATTTTTTTCTTGTAATTTCTGATTAATTATAATTAAAAGATTTTTTAAAAAATCTATATAATATGGTTTATTTATAGGACTTTTTAAAATTTCTTGATAATCGATAAAAATAATGGTTGCATCCTCTTTTACAATAATTTCTAAATCAGTATTGGGAATAGGATTAAACATATAACCAAATACATCATCTTCTAAAAATTCATCAACTAGATATTTATTTCCGTCATAATCTATTTTAAACATTTCAATTAATCCGGTAGTAATAATACCGATGGTATTTACATTATACATAACTGCCGAAATTTCTTCATTTTCCTTAAAGGAGTAGGTATTTGCTTCCAAAGTTTTTAGAAGTTTACACTTATTACTTTCCGATATATTTGCGAAAATTTGAGCCACTTTACATCACCTTTATTTAATTTTAACATTTTTTTTAAAATGTTGCAATTGCAACATTACAATTATTTTTTTTGTGCTATACTGAAATCGTAGTGGAGGAGGTTGGATAATGAAAATTATCAAAAGAGATGGACATATGGTTGATTATTGTCCTGAAAAAATTGAAACAGCAATAATGAAAGCAAATGCTGAGGTTGAAGAAGAGGAACAAGCGAGTAGTACCCAAATAAAAAATATTATAAAGTATATTGAAAAGCTTGGTAAAAAAAGAATGTTGGTTGAAGACATTCAAGATATAATTGAAGTTAAGCTTATGTCTATAGGTAAATATGCTTTAGCGAAAAAGTATATTACTTATCGTTATACACGCGAATTAGTAAGAAAATCAAATACAACAGATTTAGCAATCAAAGAATTGATTGATGGAGAAAATGAATATTGGAATACCGAAAATTCTAATAAAAATGCTAAAATAGTTACAACTCAAAGAGATTACTTAGCGGGTATAACTTCAACAGATATTACAAGGAGATTCTTGCTTCCTGATGATATTGTGAAGGCTCACGATGAGGGTATAATCCATTTTCACGATGCTGATTATTTTGCCCAAAATGCCCTTCATAATTGTGACCTTATAAATTTAGATGATATGTTACAAAATGGAACAAATATAAATGGCGTTATGATTGAAAAACCCCATCGTTTTCTAACGGCGATGACGATTGCAACTCAAATAATAACGGCAGTTACATCAAGCCAATATGGTGGTGCGACAATTACAATGACCCATTTAGCCCCTTTTGTTCGCGAAAGTTATAATCGTTATTTAAAAAAATATCAAGATCGAAAATTGACGAAAGCACAATGTGAAAAATACGCTCAAGAAGACTTAGCTAGAGAAATAAAAGATGGTGTTCAAACTTTTCAATATCAAGTAAATTCTATGACAACTACTAATGGTCAAGCTCCATTTTTAAGTGTTTGTCTATATTTAGGGGAAACTGAAGAATATAAAAAAGAACTAGCGATGATTATAGAAGAAGTTTTAAAGCAAAGAATTGAAGGAATGAAAAATGAAAAAGGGGTTTGGATTACTCCGGCCTTTCCTAAACTTCTATATGTTTTAGAGGAAGATAACATTCATAAAAATAGCAAGTATTGGTATTTGACTGAATTAGCAGCTAAATGTACAGCTAAAAGAATGGTACCAGATTATATATCTGAAAAAATGATGAAAAAATATAAAATTGATAAAAATGGCAATGGCCAATG
>CANPXQ010000043.1 GCA_947586295.1 uncultured Bacilli bacterium | reverse complement strand
TATAACTTTTTGCTTTTACTTTTCCATTTAGTATATCTTCGCCTTCTTGTATTGCCTCTAATAATTCTTTACTTGGTTTAGGATTTACTACCTCAAAAGGTACGCCGTCTTTATTAATTAATTGTTTTATTGCCATATTGACGTATGTACTCATATTTAACCCTAAATTATTTAAAATACCAGTTGCTAACTCTTTGTCTTGTCTATCTACTTGCACGCTTATAGCAGTTGTTAAGCTTTCCATAATAACACCTCTTTCATAGTTAAAACAATAACATATTTTATATAAAATGTCAATTTAAAATATGTATGATATATTATGCTTTATATAAAATATAATATATATTATGCTTAGATAATGGAAAAATATACATTTATTGTATCCCTTTTAATTTATCATACTCCATTAATAAATCTTTACAAGTTTTAGAATCTAAATAGTTTCTTAAAGCAATTATAAGTAATTCGGTATTATCTTTTATATCGCGGTCTATATAAACTATTTTTTCCATATCTTCTACTATATCAACGGGAATATTATATGTTTTCCTTTTAGTTTGAATTTTTTTTGTGTTTTCTAATTTTTGTGGTTTATCTTCTTCAATTATAGTCTTTGACGTAAAATTGTTATTTGTTTCACTAAATAAATCATTAAAAGCTTTTTTTTGTAATTCATTTTTATTATTTTTCATTTACTTTTCCTCCTAATCTTTTCCATACTTCTATAAATAAATTATAATAATCTACATATCCATTACAATTTTTATCATATTCAAATATACTTTTCTTTTCTATTGGACTTTCTTTAAGACGAACGTTTTCTCTTATAAAAGTATCAAAAGCCTTGTCTTTAAATTGTTCCTTTATTGTAAAATAGATGTTTTTATCATTTATTTTGCGGTTATCATACATAGTTATAAAAACCCCTAAAATATCCAATTTTGGATTCATACGTTCTCTTATTTTATTAATACTATCCAATAATTTAGCCGTACCTCTAATACTTAAATAATCACTTTGTACTGGAATCAATACATAATCACTAGCTACCAAAGAATTAATAGTAGCAAGATTCAAAGAGGGACTACAATCTATTATGATATAATCATAATCTTTTACAATAGATTCAATCTTATATAATAATTGTCTTTCTCTATCCATAACACCATTAAGAATTAAATCTATATTATTTAATCTTTCGTCGGATATGATAATATCAAATAAATCATTTCCTTTGTATATTACATCTTCCGCTTTTATATTGTCATTCGTTAGTAAATCAAAAGAAGTACCACTAATTTTACTATTATCTATGCTTGTGCAAGCTGTCAAATTAGCTTGTCCGTCTATATCTATTAATAAAACTTTAACTTTTGCAAATATAGAAAGCCAAGCTCCCATATTTAATGCGGTTGTAGTTTTTCCGACCCCGCCTTTTTGGTTACATATAGTCAAAACTTTATTCTTTTCCATATAATTTTTTCCCTTCTCTAATATATTCTTGTACTACTTTTTCCATAGAATTATTTAATCTATCTTCCGTATGAGCGTATATTGTGGTAGTATTTATGTCTTTATGACGTAATACTTTTTGTATATCTAACAAATCAACGTTGCTCTTTTTTAAAAAAGTTGCTCCAGTATGTCTTGTACTATGCCCAGTATATAACGACGAATCTAATCCAAATCTTACTAATATATTTTTAAATATTCTACTAACACTTCTTGTAGTTAATCTATTTCCTTTATGATTCGTTGCGACACTTGTAAATAAAGGCTCATATTCGTCTTTTCCTCTTATTTTTAAATAATCTAAAATAGCTTGTAGCGTATCTTCTTCTAAAATAGCTATATCGTCCTTGGAATCATATCCTTTTCCTTGAATTTTTAAAACATATTGATTTCCTATTTGTATTATATCGTTCTTATCACTTCTTGTCATTTCACACTCTCTTAACATACAATTTACCGCTAATACAAATAAAGCATAATCTCTATATGTTGCCTCGTCGTGTCTTTCTCTTTTTAAAGTTTCTTCTATTTCTATATATTTTTCAAGAGGTATTGGTAGTTTAGCGTATCCTTTTCTAATTTTAAAATTTTTAATATTATTCATAATATTAACAACACCTTTATCACTTAAATATCTAAATAAACACCTTAATCCACTTAAATATAAATTAGCGGTTCTAGGCTTAACGTGTTTTATTAAATATTTTTTATAAGCAATTATAGATTCTTTACTTATTGCTTTTATATTGTTATTATTAAGCCAAGATATAAAGTAATTAATACCAGTTGTATATGTTCGTGGAGTTTCTCCTCTAAAATCTTCTAATTCAAAAAAACTTTTTAATTCTTTTTCAATATTAATTTTTGTAGTGTCAATATTTTGTGGTTGTAATATAACTATTTCGTTCATATTATCAAATTCCTTCTTTCCTCTCATATGTATTATTAGTATAGCACATATAACTCATATTGTCAATACCAAACATACAATACATATTAATCATATTGCTCATATTGTATGAGTAACACATATTATTCTCATAACACGTATAAATAAAATCAAAAATATCAAAAAATAAGTAATAACAAAAATAATCGTTTTTAGACGTTTTAAGAAACTTTTTTTACTTTACGATTAATTTATCACCAAAAGTAAAAACAACGCGGAAAAGGGCTAAAAAATAGCAAATTTAAGTGGATTAATTTTATTGTATAAAAAAAGAATAGGATATACTTCTTTCCTATTCTTTTACTTCTAATTCATATAGCCTTTTTACTACTATACTACTTTAAGCTATATGAGTGAGTACCACGCGAGTAATACTTCCCTCACATCTCACAATATGATTATATACCTATTCGGTATAGTTGTCAATTATAAATTTAATGATTATTTTATATTATTTTAACAACCTAAATTTTTAACTCTTTTAGGGTGTTCAGCTTTTATTGCATTTAATTCGTTAGTCCAATAATTTATTTCTTTTACGGAGGCGTCATACGTTTTTGAAGCCTCATATCTAGCAAATAAATATGTTTTTTCGGTTGGTGTTGGATTATTAGCTATTGCTACGTTATATTCGGATTCCGAAATATAACCACCATATTGATTAAAAATAGATTGAGCCTCAGCTTTAGCTCCTTCATATTCCGAAATAGTATATTCAATAGAACTTACGGCTCTATTATATAATTCGTTTTCATTTGCTAGCGCTGCCTCATCACAATTACTCGTTGTAGTATTGTTGGTATTGGTATTAGAATTATTGTTAGCATTGTTATTAGTATTAGTATTTGAACTATTATTATTAGTAGAATTAGTATTTGAAGAACCAGTATTATTACTAGTTGAAGAGCTACTACTTGTCTTTTTTTCATTTACTTTTAATGTAAATTCTTTTTCAGTTTTATTATTGCTACTATCAATAGCTACATATTTTAATTTATAAGAACCAGCTTTATTAAAATTGTATTCTCCTTCTACTTTAACCTCTATTTTTTCATTAGAGTTATCACTTGCTGTTACACCTTTTAACAAATTTATTTTCGTTCCTGCGGTTGTTGATAGTGAATCTTTATATTCTATTGTCGGAGCTTTTGTATCTACAATATTTATTTTAAAGGTATATTTTTTTTCTTCATCATTAATTTTGTACTTTAATTCTAATTCTTTTTCGCCTAAAACCGAGGTATCTATTTTATTATCTTCACTTAATATTTGCACTTTATTATCTTCGCTTAATAATGAAAACAAATTAATTTCGCTATTAATTTCAATGTTTAGATTCTCTTTTAAAATAACTTTTTCATTATTAGTATTAGTTAAGTTTTTATCTTTATTACTACAACCAGTTATTGCTAATAAAAAACTAATACATATCATTATTAATATTGTTTTTTTCTTCATAATTAATCACTTCTTTCTTTTCTACATATTAACAATTTTATAAAATAGAATTTTTTACTATTAACTATATATCATATTATAAATAAACATATTACTGTATATTAATTAAAAATATGTATATAATAACTTTCACTACTTTTGCAATAAGAAAATTCTACTGTTACTTCTCCATATTTTTCAGTTTTTATTTGTTTAGTTGTCATACCTGTAAAACAATTTGCACCTGCTGTAATTGTATCAAAATCTATGTCATCTGAATATTTATTCATAATGTCTAGTAACTCTCCATAGCTTGTACCCTTAACATTTATTTTTTCTAAAGTACTATCTTTACCACAACCCGCAAGAGAAAATAAAATAACACTACTTAATAAAACTTTTAATAATATTTTCATAATACCTCCTAAGAAAGATTATAAGCTATAATATAAAATTATTCAATATATATTTGTTAATTATAATACTATTAACTCTATACTAAAAAAGTATAATTTGAACGATAATAATATTGAGAAAGGAGTTTTATTTTATATGCAAAATATAAGTCCTTATGATGATGATTATATATATTATTGGGTTGGCAAAAATATTAGAAAATATAGAAAAGCGAAGGGCTGGAGTCAATCTAAACTTGCGAGAGAGTGCAATTATACGGATATGTTTATTTCTCGTATAGAAAACAACGCTTTCCAAACATTTTCATTAAATACATTGTATCACATTTCAAAAGTTTTAGATGTTCCAATAAAATTATTTTTTGAAGAACTGGAAGAAGAAGATAAGAAATAAAGGCTTTATAGCCTTTTTTATTATAAAAAAATAATATTTATCGCGGAAATAAATTGTATAATATTGGTATTTATGGCGTTTGTTGTTTATTTTTAAAATTTTTGATATAATATTAGTGTAATGAAAGGGTATAAAATTATGGATTTAAAAGAATTAAGTTATTTCTTATATATGGAAAGTATGGAGCTTAAAAGTAAAGAATACGATAATCTTACGGAATATGAAAAAGTTAATATGGAATTAAATCCTTTTTTGGACGAAAACATAGTCACCAAACGCGAATCTTTTAAAGATTCAAGTAATTATCCCGAAAGTATACCCCTATCTACCACAATAAAAAATATTGATATTAATAAGAACTAGCTTATATATCTAGTTTTTTTATTTATATTTATATATTAACTTATAAATAACTCCGTGTTTATTCGTTTTTATCGTTATATTAAAAAAGAAAAGGAAGTGTAATTTTATGAATTTACAAGAATATTTTAGAGAAGAAGTAAAAAAATTAAAATGACAAAAAGATATAAGTTATAAATTTATAGCTAATAATCTATTAGATATGAATTATAACGCTTTTATTAATTGGCTTAGAGGTTATAAAAATCTAGGTACTAATAAATTAAATAAACTTAAAAACTTTATAAATTTTATTAAATAAAAACTTTTTCCATTTTAAAATACAAAAAAAGGGTAAGTTAGGAAAATTTATATTACTTATTTTTAATATTAATATAGAAAGGAGTACTATAAATATGGAATCATTAAAAAAATTGGGATTAGCTGATTATTACTATTTAGATAATAATAAGATATACAATATCAAAAGAAAAAGATATGTTAAAGAAGTGGGAGAGTATAGATACAAATTAAGAAATAATAAAGGATTTTATAAAAGTATAACAATGAAAGAAATATATAGAAAATTATTTGACAAAGTATTTTGTATTGATAATACTAAGTCATTAGAAAATGAAATTTTTAAAGAAATAAAAGATACTAATGGAAATTATGAAGTAAGCAATTTTGGTAGAATTAAAAGTAAAGTAGGAAATCACGCAATTATAATGCAAACATACATCACTAAAAAAGGATACGAAAGAATCCAATTACATATTGACGGGAAAACTTGCAATAGATATATACATAGTCTTGTTGCGGTTGCGTGATTAGAGTCACCGCAAAGTTTAGAGTACGAAATACACCATAAAGATAATAATAAACTTAATAATTTTGTTTCTAATTTAGAATATTTAAGTAAATGAGAACATCACAAAATCCACAATGAAAGGAGAAAATTAGATAATGAGTGTTCCAAATCAAAAAACAATTATAATAACACGAAGTAGTGATAAAGCTTCAAGAGATTATTTAAAAGTATCAAATGAAAATTTATATTTAGCTATGGTTAATTTAAAATATACGACCTTTATATTATGAATTTATTTTGTAGATAATTCAAATAACTATAAATTAGAATTATCTACAAAGGACTTCAATAATAAATCTGGATTATCTTATTCAACATATACAAGAGCTTTTAAAGAATTAGAAGATAAAGGTTATTTAATAAAAAGTGAAAAAAATAGTAATCTTTATTTATTTAAAGAAAAAAGCGATAAAATTACAACAAAAAAAAGCGACAAAATATTTAATTTAGAGCAAGAAGAAGTAGAAGATATAAAAAAGAAATATTTTAGTCAAGAAGATTGTCAAAATAATTAAAATAACTTAGTCAAAATGATAATATGTAAGTCAAAATGAATAAAATAAAGATTCAAAAAATTAATTAATAAGTAAAATTGATTTATAACTTAATCAAAATGAATAAGTTATAAAGTCAAAAATATTAATATTTTATGCAAAAGTAATAGAGAAATATAATAATAATCCCCTTTTAAAAGGTATATGCGTAAGACACCTCAGCGGTTTCTTACATATCTTCCCCTTATTCACGCAAATAATAAGGCGTGAAGGCGTACCGCAAAATAAGAAATAAGAGGGATAAAATAAATAAGGAGTATCAAAATGAGTAAATATATGGATAGACATCTCGGAAATATGAGTGTTTTAGTCGGTCATAACGTTAATAGATATAGTTTACTTCTTAATACCGACGACCTTACTAACGCTTATTTAAAAATGCGTAATGATTTAGGCTATCCGCTTATGCTAGAATCCACGTATAGACGAGCTATTGTCTATAACAAGCAAGGCTTAGAGAAACAAATAGAAAGTATGATAGCGGAAGTAGTAGGAGAAAATTTTAGTAAACTAACTGATTTAGTAGCAAATGATGTAGTAAATACATTAAATACCATACATCAATTAGCCAACGGACAAGTAGTTTTAGGTACTACAAGTCAATCTAATAAATTATCAAGTTTAATTGGAAAAGCACTAGGAAAAGGTTTAGTAAAAGGTTTAGTAAAAGGTTTTTTTGATATACTTGACGATATAACAACGTATGACGATAAACGATAAAGTATTAGATTCTTACATATTTACTTTAAATAGCTTTTTTGATATTATGTAATTAGGAGGAATTTATGAGAATAGTTATTGATACTGAAAAAAAAGTTATTGAAGTTCCTAGCAAAATAAAAAAAGGATATGAAAGTCAATTAGAGATGTCTAAAATGCTAGGAAAAAAATGTGATTCTATATTAGATATGTTAGATGTTAAAGATTACAATATAACTACTAAAATAACAAAAACATCTACAAACGCGGATAAAACAAGTTTAAAAGATATTGAAAACTATATGAATAGCGTTAAAACTGATAATAAAGACAAATATGAAGATTATATAGAATTAAAAAAGACAACAAAAAACTTCTTTATTATTAGAAAATGGTTTTATACTAACTTTCCTAATCAAAAGCCAAAAAAGATAAAATAGTCGGAGCGAATCCGACTTTTTTTGACAATAAGTATTGTAATTTTTTTTTGTTTATGATACTATGATATTGGTTAATAATAAGTGCGGATAGTAATATCCTAAGAAAAAATGTAAAGTTTATCTTACAACCCTTGATTTACTGGATATATTTGTGGTATAATCAAAATGTATTGAGGAAGTCTATTAGTTATTATTTAATAGCTTATA
>CANPXQ010000042.1 GCA_947586295.1 uncultured Bacilli bacterium | reverse complement strand
AGCAATCACTTTCTTTTTCCACAAATATTCTTAAAGCTAAAATATCGTATATTTGATCCCATTTTTTGCCATTATTAAGTTTATTATATATACTATAAACACTTTTTACTCTTCCCTTAATTTGAAAACTAATTCCTGCATCATTTAAAATATTTATTATCGCGATTTTCATTTTTTCTAAATAACCATTTAAATTACTGACAGTATCATTTAGTTTTTCTAATATATCATTATAAACATCGGGTTTTAAATAATATAATGAGAGATTTTCTAATTCACTTTTAAGCGAATTTATTCCTAAGCGATGGGCAATAGGCACTAAAACATCCATAGTTTCTTCAGCTTTTTCTTTTTGCTTATCTTTACTAATAGCCCAATTAGTCCGCATATTATGTAATCTATCAGCTAATTTAACATATAATGTTCGAACATCTTCGGTTAACCCAATTAATATTTTTCGAAGATAATAAGCAGAACTCTCATCTTTATTTGGTAATTCTAATTTATTAATTTTGGATACTGATTCTACTATTTTGGCAACATCTTCGCCAAACATTGTCTTTAATTCTTCATAAGTACTGGTCCCGTTATTCATTACTTCATGCAAAAGGGCAGCGATTATGGTTGTATCATCGACATTTAAATCATCGAGAATTTTAGTAACTTCTAAAATGTGAAGAATTAAATCATCACCTGTTAAACGTTTCATTCCTTTATGCATTTTTAAAGCATATTCATAAGCTTCTTTAATTTTTGCATAATTATCCCGTTTTTTTAAGCTTGTTTCTAAAGATTTAAATGTAATTTTATCTGTCATTTTTATCACCTAAATTAAATATTATTATATATAACCATTATATTACAAATCTCATAGTTAATAAAGGTGAAAAAATGAAATGTAAGGAAAACATTTTTTTAAAATCGACGTTTATTTTAATTATAAGTGGTTTTTTTACAAAGATATTAGGTTTTGTTATTCGAATTATTTATAGTCGTATAATTGGAGAATTAGGAGTAGCATTATATTCTATTGCAACACCCACTTATTCTTTATTACTAACCATTTCTTCTTTAGCGATTCCCACGGCAATATCTAAACTAATTGCCGAAAATAGTAGTGTTCATAAAAGAAGCTTAAATATCTTAATTACTAGTGCTTTAATTATTCTAAGTATTAATTTTATCCTGATATTAATAATGCTAGTATCATCTAAATTTATTGCTTGTTCCCTACTTAATGAACCACGAAGTTATCCTATATTAATCGCTATGGCGTTAACTTTACCCTTTGTTTCTATATCCGCAGTTTTTAAAGGCTACTTTTATGGTAAACAAAATATGATCCCCCACGCTACAAGTAATATTATTGAACAAATAGTCCGTTTAGTAATTATATATTTAGTCTTACCCAAACTAATGCTTAAAAGTACCTTAATTGCGGTAGTTGGTTTAGTAAGTTTAACTATTATTAGTGAAATATCTTCCATAATTGTCTTTTTATTTTTCTTACCTAAAAAAATTCATTTACCTAAAAAGGATATGAAAATTGATTTTAAAACTACCAAAAGTATTTTAGATATATCTTTACCTACAGTATCTAGTAGAATTATCGGTAATATTGGTTATTTTTTAGAACCAATTATATTAACAAATTTATTAAAATTATCAGGTTATTCTAGTAGTTATATTTTAAGTGAATATGGAATATATAATGCATATACTTTATCATTACTTACGATGCCTTCTTTTTTTGTGGCAGCCGTAGCGATGTCAATATTACCTGAGGTAAGTAAATATTATAAACAACATAATTTATTAATGGTTAAAAGAAGAATAAAACAGGGAATTATTTTTGCCGCGATAATTGGTTTATTTTTTTCATCCTTAATCTATTTTTTTCGTTTACCTTTATTATATATTTTATATCATACAACAAAAGGAGCCAATTATATTAAAATATTAGCTCCCATATTTGTTTTATTTTATTTAGAAGGTGTATTAATTTCATCTTTACAAGCCTTAAATAAAGCGAAAATATCAATGAATATCTCTTTAATAGGGGTTGTTATAAAACTACTTTTTCTCGCTTTATTATCTATAGTTCATATCGGTATCTATAGTTTAGTTATAAGTGAAATTATTAATATTATCTTTGTCGTCTTTATGAACTATTATTATTTAAAAAAGACATTGAATAATTAATTATCTTTATCAATATCTTTTTTTAATTCATATAATATATTTAATGCTTCTATAGGACTTATATTTAAAACATCTAAATCCTTTAATTTTGTTTTTATTTCATCATCTTTTTCATCTTTAGTAAAATCTAGGGATAATTGGATTTCATTATGCGGATTATTATTTTTCTTTTTTTCATAATTATTTAATATATCTGTTGCCCTATTTAATAATTTATCGGGCATACCCGCTAATCTAGCAACGTGAATACCATAGCTTTTATCAATAGCTCCATTTTTAACTTTATGTAAAAAAGTAATACTATTATTTTCTTCTATGGCCGATACGTGGACATTTTTAATATTGGGATATTTTTTTTCTAAATGTGTTAATTCGTGATAGTGCGTAGAAAAAAGTGTTATGGCGTGAATATTTTCACTAATATATTCGAGTATTCCTTGGGCTAAGCTGATACCATCATAAGTTGCTGTTCCTCTTCCTAGTTCATCAAATAATATTAAGCTATCACTAGTGGCATTTAAAATAGCATTTTTCGCTTCTTTCATTTCGACCATAAATGTCGATTCTCCACTTACTAAGTCATCACTAGCCCCAATTCTGGTAAATATTTTATCAAAAATTGGTAAATTAGCACTGGTGGCAGGAACAAAAGATCCCATTTGGGCTAGAATACTCATTATCGCTAGCTGACGCATAAATGTCGATTTACCACTCATATTTGGTCCCGTAATTAATAAAGTATTTATTCCCTTATTTAAAATACAATCATTAGGAACATATTCTTTTTTATTTACTATTTCTACCACTGGATGTCTTCCATTTTTAATTTCCACAACGTGTTCCATATTTAAATTAGGACGAATTAAATTATATTCTTCGGAACATACGGCTAAAGCAACTAAACAATCTAATTCACTAATTATATCGGCCGTATTTTTAATATTTACAATTTCTTTTTTGATTATTTCTTTTATTTCCATAAATAAATCATATTCTAAATTATTTATTTTTTCTTCCGCATTTAAAATCATCGCTTCTTTTTCTTTTAATTCTGGAGAAATATATCTTTCCCCATTGGTTAAAGTTTGTCTTCTTTCCCATTTAAATTCTTCTTTAACTAAGTTTTTTTGCCCCTTAGATACTTCAATATAATAACCAAATACTTTATTATAACCAATTTTTAAATTTTTAATTCCCGTTTGATTTTTAATTTTTTCTTCAAACTGCGCAATAAACTCTTTGCCTCCACTGCGAATACTTTTTATCTCATCTAATTCTTGATTATAACCATCTTTAATAATACCCCCTTCTTTTAAAGAAATAGGTGCATCTTCAATAAGAGCTTTTTCTAAAATATCGTATATATTTTGATGCGTATTAATATTATAATTAAAGTTTAATTTTTGACATATTTCTTTAATTTGGGGTAGTACTTCTAAAGATTTCTTAAGTTGAATTAAATCTCTAGGGTTTAATGCGCCATTTATAGTTTTCCCTGTGAGACGTTCTAAATCATATATTTCAAATAAAGCTTTTTTTAATTCATCTTTTAGAATAAATTCATTATTTAGTTTTTCAATTTTATCATAACGTTCATAAATCTTTTCTTTATCTTTTAAAGGGTTTAATAACCACAATTTAAGTTTACGACTTCCCATAGCGGTTTTACATTTATCAATAAGCCAAATTAAAGAATACATTCGATCTTTTAAACGCACAGTTTCGGTTAATTCTAAATTTCTAATCGTATGAATATCCATTTCTAAATATAAATTACGATTAATATAATCAATATCTGTAATATAACTTAAATCTTTTAATATTTTATGATCGACGTAATAAAATAAATGCTTAACACCCATTTTAATTCTAATATCATTTATTTTATTTATAAGAGTCGCATATTTATCTTCTATAAATAAATCATTGTATGATATTTCAATTCCATAATTAGTTTTTAATATATTTATTATAGATTTATCAAAATCGCTTTTGACAACTACTTCTTTAATATTATAATTATGAATTTCGTTAACTAATTTATCTAATGCATTAGGAATTGTTAAAGTAGCGAGATAACTTGTCGATAAATCAAGGATACACATAACAATTACCTCATCAAATAGTAATAAACTACTAATACAAGAAGATTCTTTAGCATTTAATAAATCAGCATCAGCAATAGTTCCTTTACTAAAAACATCTACTACACCCCTTTTAACCATTCCTTTAGCAGTTTTAGGATCTTCTAATTGTTCCACAATAGCAACACGATATCCTTTACTAACTAATTTTTCAATATAACTTTTAACAGTATGATGCGGAACTCCACACATTGGAACTCTTTCTTCTAAGCCAGCTACGCGTCCGGTTAAAGTTAATTCTAGTTCCCGGGAAGCAATTAAAGCATCTTCAAAAAACAATTCATAAAAATCGCCCAAACGATATAGAAGAAGTTCATTTTCATATTCGTCTTTTATTTCCATATATTGTTGCATCATTGGACTTAAATTATCTCGATTAACTTCACTACGTTTCATACTTCATCACGTCGTTTATTATATCATAATTTCTTTTAAAATGTATTAGATAAACTAAATAACTAAGAATTTACATCTAAAAAAATGTTTATTAGAAGTTGTAGTTATACTTTTAAATTATTTTAACTCATATTTTAAATAATCTAACGCTTCATTAAATGTCGAAACATCTTTAATTACAATATCTAAATTATTAGCCTTTTTTACTTCTAAAGCTTCTTTATAATTTTCTTCGGGTACAAGAAAAACATCAGCTTTATTTTTAACAGCCCCTAATATTTTATATTTAACACCATCTATAGCTCCTACCGTACCATCAATATCAATAGTTCCTGTACCTACTATTTTTTTACCGTGGGTAATATCTTCATCCGTTATTTTATTATATATAGCTAGACTTAGCATCAATCCACCCGAAGAACCAGACTCACTTTGTTTTGTTTTTATTTTAATAGGCGGTATAGTATCATATTCATAAGTAGTTAAAGTACTTATCCCTATTTTTAATTCATCATCCACTTTATATATTTTAGCCGATGTGGCAACTTCCTTATTATTTCTTATAACCGTAAGCGTTACCGTATCATTTTCGGCATAACTATTAACTTGTTTTTTTAAATCATCCATTGTCTTTACATCTACATCATTAATTTTAATAATCTTATCATATAATTTAATACTCGTATCTGCCATTGGCGAAATATAAATAACATTATTATTTACCTTAGTTATTTCAATATTTTTACCCGCCGTTTTATATGCTAAAATAGTCGCATTATCAATAGAAGAATCCATATATAGTTTTTCTAAGGTTATTAAATCATTTACCGATCCATTATCGATGGTAATTTCATTTTTATCAATTATATCCCAATTCGGAAAAACATAAGATAAAGCTAAAATGGGAAGAGTTCCTTTCATCATTGAGACATAACACATTGATAAACTTCCCTTTATATTATCATTTTCAATATTTATGCGTTCATTTAAATTTACTATTCCCCCTGGAGTATAAACAACATAAGGTAAATCAATAGTAAATAATAAATAAATAAACAATATAATAAGTAATGATTTATAATTATTTTTAATAAAATCTTTAATTTTATTTAATATATTCATTTTATCACCTATTTAATTATAGCAGATATTTAAAAATATATGTGAAATAATATTTATAAATACATATAATTAATTATGAAATTAAAAATAATCTATTTAGGAATATTTATCTTTATATTTTCTTTATTTCTATATGCAGATATTGTATATACTAGTAGTATAAATGCGGTAAATATATGGCTTAAAAATGTCTTTCCCTTTCTTTTTATTATGTTTATATTATCTGATATTTTAATTAATTTAAATTTTGATAAAATCTTTAAAAACGCTATTCCTTTAGTAATCATATTATCATTATTAAGTGGTGCTCCTAGTAATGCCTATATAATTAGCAATCTTGTAAAGCAAAAAAAATTAGATTCTTTAACAGCCAATTATACTTTATTATTTACTTATTTCGCTAATCCCTTATTTATGTATAACATTTTTCGCCAAATGTTTTCTTTAAATATAACCTTAAAATTAATTCTTATTCATTATTTAAGTAATATGCTAATTTATTTATTATATTTTAAAAAAGTAAATAATAAAGCTATAACTAATAAAGCTACTATTAATTATAATTTAGGAGAATCTATAAAAAAAAGTATGAATAACTTAATAATGATATTAGGTACAATCACTTTTTATATGGTTGTAACTAATATCATTCAAGCTTTTTTTAAATTAAATAGTAATGGTACTTTACTTATTAAATCTTTATTAGAAGTAACTCAAGGATTAAATTATTTAAAAGATTTAAAGTTAAGTATTAAATTAAAACAAATATGGGCTAGTTTTTTTATTTCTTTTGCAGGACTGGCAATCCATAGTCAAGTTAAAACAATCTTAAATGAAGAAAAATTAGACTATAAATATTTTTTAAAAGGACGAATTCTTCAAGGTTTAATTAGCCTTTTACTCACAATTATAACCTAAGCAACTATTTACTTTTAATTCATCAACACCAACATAGCTTATGATAATATCATCTATAATATTATTTGTACACGTTGGACATTTACGATTATTATCATTATCTGTATAAACTTCTAAATTAATTAATAAAGAATATATTCCATTACTTTTAGCATAACTAGTAAATACTTTATCTATATTTATAGTGGCATCTACCATTGTCCATTTTCGGGTTTTACCTTCAGGATTGGTAAAAGTAATAGTATTATTTGTTGCTTCTAAATAAGCAGTTGTACTATCCGAAAATATAAATTGTAATTTTAAATTATCGGCTATACTTTCATCTTTTATTTCCGTTAAATTAATTCTTCTACCTAATAAAACATCTTCAATTGTTTGAATAATTTCACTTCTATTTACTTGATTTTCTTGAGCATAAGAATTATCATTATTTTCATTATTTACATCATTTAATAAATTATACATAAATAACATTACTACTGTAATTAATATAACACTAATTATTAATTCAATTAAAGTTAAACCTTTATTATTCATAATTAACCTTCCTCCTAATTAATTCGATATGGATCGATAATTGAACCAGATCCAGATATAACAGTTACATTACTATATAAATAAAATACGGGACGAATATATAATGGTTTATCAATATTAGTATCTGCTCCTAAATAGCCGGCAGCAAAACTACGATATACTTGATTAGCATCTTTATTTACCGTTAATAGATACTCATCATTATGGGCTAAATAATTATCTTGCAAAGAGTTGCGATAATCATTGGCAGAAGCACCAGTTTTAAATCCGGGAAGGTTCCAATAATCTGGGGCAGCCCCATAATAAAAATCAGTCAAATACATTAATCCTACTTTAGCTTCAATAACCATTCCATTTTCATCAAAGTTATTACCTAATTCATAATTAAAGGTTTCTTGAGCATTTTTCTCTAAAGCATAAGTATAACTAACACCATCTACATTCCAATCTACGGAAGCAATTTTTTGTTGCCAATTATCATCAAAAGTATTTAAAAAATCATTATTTAAATATTCTTTTAAACTACTATCCCACCAATCT
>CANPXQ010000041.1 GCA_947586295.1 uncultured Bacilli bacterium | reverse complement strand
AATTTGTCTTTTTCATAAAAAAATCATACCTCAATTCTAAATGACAAATAAACCAATGAGGTATATAATACAATTAGAAAAGAAAAATATCAAATAAGGGTAAACTTTATTTGAAAAAATATTATAATTATAATAAATAAGTCAAGGATCAAGATGAACTCACTATGTTCGTCTTTGACTTATTTCTACGACTTATTTCCCATCAGTATATATGTCGGGAACTTCTAACAATAATCAATAGTTCTAGAAAAAAGATTGCAATAATAGAATAAATTTGATATACTTATTAAGTATTAAGTAAAGGGGAAATAACCTTTGAAAGAAAAAAAGAAGAAGTAATATTAAGTAAAAAAAAGTAGTTTTTTTCAAAATTATAACGAAAAAAACTTTTTTTGGTCGAAATTTACTAAAATTGATTGACAAATATTGGTTTTTATCTTACAATTTTAAATTGGTGACCTGTTATTTTTTAATAGGTAATAAGTCTTATAGAAAAGTGGATGGGGTGAGATTGTGGCTTATAAACTAACTAAATCTGGGGATTATCGAAAAAGAAGAAATTTTTCCAAAACCAAAAATGTTCTAGAATTAAATGATCTATTGGAAATTCAAAAGAAAAGTTATCAAAATTTCTTGAATGAAGGTATTAAAGAAATTTTTGAAGATCTTTTTCCCGTTGAAAGTTTTACCGGAAATATTTCTTTAGAATTTGGCAATTATTATTTTGAAGAACCAAGATATTCTGTCAAAGAAGCAAAAGAAAGAATGGTAAACTATGCGGCTCCTTTAAAAGTAGAAGCGCGTCTTTATATTCATGAAACTGGAGAAGTAAAAGAACAAACTATCTTTTTAGGAGATATGCCATTAATGACCGATGCCGGAACATTTATTATTAATGGGGCTGAAAGAGTTATTGTTTCTCAATTAGTTCGTTCTCCTAGTGTTTATTTTAAAAGAGAAATAGATAAAAATGGACGACATATTATAAGTGGTGAAATAATTCCTAATAAAGGTACTTGGCTAGAATATGAAACTGATGCCAGGGGTATTTTGTATGTTAGAATTGATAGAACCCGTAAAGTAACTGTTACAACTTTACTTAGAGCCTTAGGTTTATCTAGTGATGAAGATATAATTAGTTTATTTGGTGATAATGAATATATTACTAATACTTTAGAAAAAGATAGTACTAAAAATACTGATGAAGCTTTAATCGAAATATATGAAAAATTAAGACCAGGAGAACCGGCTACTTTAGATTCGGCTAAAAACCAATTAATTACAAGATTCTTTGATCGTTTCCGTTATGATCTAGCTAAAGTAGGTCGTTATAAATTTAATAAAAAATTAAATGTTTTAGATCGTTTACTTAATTGTACTTTAGCAGAACCTATTATTGAAGGAAAGAAAACTTTATATGCTGCCGGTACGGTAATTACCAAAGAAATATTGGAAGATTTAAGACCTCATTTTGAACAAGGACTTAATATAGTAGAAGCTTTAACTAATGAAGAATTAGATGATTATAAAAATATTCAAGTTGTAAAAGTAGTAGATCCTACAGATAATAAGAAAACTATAAATATTATTGGGGTAGATACTTCTGTAGATGTTAAAAGATTAACTATTCCCGATGTTTATGCTTCTTTATCATATTATATTAATTTACATTATAATATTGGTAATGATGATGAAATAGATAACTTAGCAAATCGAAGAGTTCGTCAAGTTGGAGAATTAATTCAAAACCAATTTAGAACTGGTATGGGAAGAATGGAAAGAGTTATTCGAGAAAGAATGACAACTCAAGAACTTGATACAATAACTCCTAAAACTTTAATCAATATAAGACCAGTTACAGCAGCTTTAAAAGAATTCTTTGGTTCAAGTCAATTATCCAAGTTTATGGATCAAATTAATCCTATTGCCGAACTTACTGATAAAAGACGGTTATCATCTTTAGGACCTGGTGGTTTATCAAGAGATCGGGCTGGTATGGAAGTACGGGACGTTAATGCTTCCCATTATGGTCGTATTTGTCCTATTGAATCACCAGAAGGTCAAAACATTGGTTTAATTACTTCTTTAGCTGGTTATGCTAAAGTAAACGAATATGGATTTATAATGACTCCTTATCGTAAAGTAAAAAATGGTGTTGTTACGGATGAAATTGTATATTTAACTGCTGATGAAGAACAAGATTATTATATTTCTCAAGCTACGATAAAACTTGATGATAATAATCGTATAGTAGAAGATGAAGTTATTGTTCGAATGAATGGTGATACCGTTTATATTGGTCGCGATAAAGTTAATTTTGTGGATGTTTCTCCTAGTCAAGTAGTAGCGATTACGACAAGTTGTATTCCTTTCTTGGAATTCGATGATGCCAATCGTACTTTGATGGGGGCAAATATGCAACGGCAAGCAGTACCACTACTTCAAGCTGAAGCGCCAATTGTTGGTACAGGGGTTGAATATATAGCTGCTCGAGATTCCGGTTCAACCGTTGTTTGTAAAGCTGATGGTGTTGTAGAATATGCCGATGGTTTAAAAATTGTTGTAAAAGTTGCTAAAGGAAAAGATACTTATCATTTAGCAAATTTTGAACGAAGCAATGCCTCAAGTTGTATTAATCACCATCCTTTAGTTAAAGCTGGGGATAAAGTTCATCGTGGTCAAATTATTGCCGATGGTCCATCAACTGATCAAGGCGAACTTGCTTTAGGTAAAAATATGACGGTAGCCTTTATGACTTTTGAAGGTTATAACTATGAAGATGCTGTTATTTTAAATGAAAGATTAGTTAAAGATGATGTTTATACATCTTTACATATATCACATTATGATATAGATTGTCGGGATACAAAATTAGGTCCTGAAGAAATTACGCGAGATATTCCAAATGTTGGTGAAGAAGCGCGAAAGAATTTAGATGCTGATGGTATTGTCCGCATTGGTACAGAAGTTAAAGAAGGGGATATCTTAGTAGGTAAAGTTACACCAAAAGGTGTTCAAGAATTAACTAGTGAAGAAAAATTATTACACGCCATATTTGGTGAAAAAACGCGAGAAGTAAGAGATACATCTTTGCGTGTTGAACACGGTGCTGGTGGTATTGTTCACGATGTTAAAATATATACAAAAGAAAATTCTGATGAACTTGCGGCTGGTGTTTCTAAAATAATTAGAGTATATATTATTCAAAAAAGAAAAATTCAAGTTGGGGATAAAATGTCCGGACGTCACGGTAATAAAGGGGTTATATCTTTGATCTTACCAGAAGAAGATATGCCATATTTACCAGATGGTAGACCAGTAGATGTTATGTTAAACCCATTAGGGGTTCCAAGCCGAATGAATATTGGTCAAATTCTTGAATTACATTTAGGTATGGCCGGTAAAACTTTAGGTGTTCATTACGCTACGCCGGTATTTGATAGTGCCACTTGGGATGATATTCAAGCAGAAATGAAAGAAGCGGGAATGGCAGAAGATGGCAAAGTCGTTTTACACGATGGCCGTACTGGTGAACCATTTGATCATCGCATTAATGTTGGAGTAATGTATATGGTTAAATTACACCATATGGTTGATGATAAATTACACGCTAGAGCAACGGGACCTTATTCCTTAGTTACCCAACAACCTCTTGGTGGTAAAGCTCAATTTGGTGGTCAAAGATTTGGTGAAATGGAAGTTTGGGCTTTATATGCTTATGGTGCTAGTCATATCTTACAAGAAATTTTAACAGTTAAAGCCGATGATATCGTAGGTAGAGTTAAAGTTTATGAATCTTTAGTAAAAGGCAAAGTAATTAATCAAGCTGGTGTACCAGAATCATTCCGAGTATTAGTAAAAGAATTCCAAGCTTTAGGTTTAGATGTGGAAGTTTTAACTAATAATGATGAAATTGTAGAATTTAAAGATTTAGAAGAAGATGAAGATGATAATGATGCATTTAGAATTGAAGAAATTGAGGTAAATGATAGCGATATAGCACAACAGATAACTGAGGAAGAAGAAATACCTTATGAAGAAGAAAATGATGAATTAGATGATGAACCTAGTTTAGATGATTTAGAATTTCCAGATGTTTTTGATGAAAATGATATAGAAGATGGGGAGTAGGTGAAATAAATGATAGATGTTAGTAAATTTAAAGGTTTAAAAATTAGTATTGCATCTCCTGAAAAGATTCGTAGTTGGTCTTATGGGGAAGTTAAAAAACCCGAAACTATTAACTATCGGACTTTAAAACCCGAAAGAGATGGCTTATTTTGTGAAAAAATATTTGGACCAACTAAAGATTTTGAATGTAGTTGTGGAAAATATAAACGCCTAAGATATAAAAATATTGTTTGTGATCGTTGTGGTGTTGAAGTAACAAGAAGTAAAGTCCGTCGTGAAAGAATGGGTCATATTGAACTTGCAGCTCCTTGTAGTCATATTTGGTTCTTTAAAGGGGTACCTTCTAAAATGGGATTAGTTTTAGATATGTCACCTCGAGATTTAGAAGAAGTTTTATATTTTGTAAGTTATGTCGTAATTGATCCTGGAAATGCTCCATTAGAAAAGAAACAAACTTTATCAGATAAAGAATATCGCGCCTATTATGAAAAATATGGAAATACTTTTAAAGTTGGAATGGGTGCTGAAGCTATTAAGGAATTACTTAAAGATATTGATTTAAAGAAAGAAATTGATGATTTAAGAAAAGAATTAGAAAATACAACTGGGCAAAAAAGAATTAGACTGGTTAAAAGATTAGATTGCCTAGTAGCATTTTATGAATCTGGTAATAAACCAGAATGGATGGTATTAGATGTCTTACCGGTAATTCCTCCTGAACTTAGACCAATGATTCAACTTGATGGGGGACGTTTCGCTACTTCTGATTTAAATGATTTATATCGTAGAATAATAAATAGAAATAATCGGTTAAAGAAATTATTAGAATTGGGAGCACCTACAATAATTGTACAAAATGAAAAAAGAATGCTTCAAGAAGCTGTTGATTCTTTATTTGATAATGGTCGAAGAGGTAGAAGTATTACCGCTGCTAGTAATAGACCATTAAAGAGCTTATCAAGTATGCTTAAAGGTAAACAAGGACGTTTCCGTCAAAACTTACTTGGTAAACGGGTAGATTATTCTGGACGTTCGGTAATTGTCGTTGGACCTAATTTAAAAATGTATCAATGTGGTTTACCTAAAGAAATGGCTATTGAATTGTTTAAACCACATGTTATAAATGGTATTGTTGAAAGAGGTTTAGCGCATAACATTAAAGGGGCTAAAAAGTTAATTGAATCTCGTGATGAAGCTGTATGGGATATTGTTGAAGATGTTATTACTGAATATCCTGTCCTTTTAAACAGAGCCCCAACATTACATAGATTAGGTATTCAAGCATTTGAACCGGTTCTAGTTGGTGGTAAAGCAATTCGACTACACCCTTTAGTATGTACCGCTTTTAATGCCGATTTCGATGGTGACCAAATGGCTGTTCACGTTCCATTAAGTGAAGAAGCAAAAGCCGAATCACGTATTTTAATGCTTGGAGCTAATAATATTTTAAATCCTAAAGATGGAAAACCTATTGTTACCCCAAGCCAAGATATGGTCTTAGGAAATTGTTATTTAACAATTGAATATGCTAATGAACCTAATGAAGGTCACGTATATAAAGATCCATTTGAAGCTTTAATGGCTTATGAAAGAAGAGAAATAACTTTACATACGAGAATAGCTATCCCAGTAAATTCTTTTAAATATAAATTATTTACAGAAGAACAAAAAAATAAATATTTAGTTACTACCGTAGGAAAAATTAAATTTAATGAAATATTACCCGATACTTTTCCATTTGTTAATGAAGGAACTAAAGAAAATATTGAAGGAATTACTCCAAGTAAGTATTTCTTAGATATGGGTACAAATATTCCTTTAGAAATTAGTAAAATGGAATTAGTTCCGCCTTTTGTTCAAAAAACATTAGGTCAACTAATTGCGCAAGTATTTAAAAGATATAAAACTACGGAAACATCTATTATGTTGGATAAATTAAAAGATTTAGGTTTTAAATATTCCACCGTAGCTGGTATTACGGTTTCAATTGCGGATATTGTTCGTAGTGATAAAAAAGAAGAAATTATTAATAATGCTAAGAGTAAAGTTGAAAAAATAAATAAACAATATCAAAGAGGTCTAATTACAGAACAAGAAAGATATTCATCTGTTATTGAAGTTTGGACTGAAGCTACTGATGAAGTTAAGAATGAACTTAATGCATTAAGTCAAGGTAATTACGATAATCCATTGTTTATGATGATGAATAGTGGGGCTCGTGGTAAGATTTCTAACTTTACGCAACTTGCCGGTATGCGTGGTTTAATGGCTAAACCTGATGGTTCAACTGTTGAAATTCCGATAACTTCTTCATTT
The DNA here is from genome assembly GCA_947586295.1 of uncultured Bacilli bacterium. Lineage (GTDB taxonomy): Bacteria > Bacillota_I > Bacilli_A > RF39 > UBA660 > Onthocola_B. Next base: position 1,460 of record CANPXQ010000041.1, on the reverse strand, counting down.
ATTGAAGGTTTAAGTGTATCTGAATTCTTCTTATCAACCCACGGATCTCGGAAAGGTTCCGCCGATACTGCTTTAAGAACTGCCGATAGTGGTTATTTAACTCGGAGATTAGTTGATGTTGCTCAAGATATTATCGTAAAAGAATATGATTGTGGTTCTGTACAAGGTGTTACGGTCTATGATTTAATAAATGAAAAAGATGGTTCTGTTATCGAACCTTTATCGGAAAGAATTTTAGGACGTTTTGCCTCAAAGAGAATTGTTAATCCAGAAACTAAAGAAACAATATTAGAAGCTGGGGAAATGATTACTGAAAATATTGTGGCTAAAGTTATGAAAGCCGGTATTAAAAAAGTTGAAATTCGTGATGTTTTAACTTGTAAATCTAATAACGGTGTTTGCCAAAAATGTTATGGTCGTAATTTAGCAACGGGTAATTTAGTAGAACAAGGCGAAGCGGTTGGTATTATGGCTGCTCAATCTATTGGGGAACCTGGTACACAACTTACAATGCGAACATTCCATACTGGTGGTGTAGCTGGAGGAGACGATATTACTCAAGGTTTACCACGGGTTGAAGAATTATTTGAAGCTCGTACACCAAAAGGAAAAGCTACAATTGCTGAAATTTCTGGTAAAGTTATTGGTATTGAAGAACAAAATGGTAAATACAATATAACAATAGAAAACGAAGCAGGAACTAGAGAACACATTACCAACTATAATATGAAATTACGGGTTAGCATAGGCGATGAAGTTGAAGCAGGAGATAAATTAACTGAAGGTGTTATTTCTCCTAAGGAATTACTTGCAGTTACTGATCCTCTAACGGCTCAAGAATATATCTTAAAAGAAGTTCAAATGGTTTATAAATTACAAGGTGTTGATATTAACGATAAACATATTGAATTAATTGTTAAGAGAATGATAAATAAAGTAAGAATTATTGATGCGGGAGATACTGATTTTGTTGAAGGTTTAACTGTTTCTTTAAGAGAATTTACAGAAGGTAATAAACCAGTTATAATGGCTGGTAAAGTACCAGCTAAAGGTAATCCAATAATGCTGGGTATTACTAAGAGTTCTTTGGAAACTGATTCCTTCTTATCGGCTGCATCATTCCAAGAAACAACTAGAGTATTAACCGATGCTGCTATTCGTGGTAAAGTTGACCAATTACAAGGCTTAAAAGAAAATGTAATTATTGGTAAACTTATCCCAGCCGGTACGGGTTATAAACAATATAGTGATATAAACATTGATTTAGAAAAAGCTTTACTTACCGATGCTGCAAGTGAAGTTTTAGAAGATAAATTAATGAGTGATGATGATTTAGTTGTTGATACATCTACTTTAAATTAAAAAAGGTTTAAAACCTTTTTTTTATGTCAAAAAAAGTAAAGTTTTTTTAAACTAAAAACAAACCCCTTGATATATATATATATAGTACAATGGGACCA
>CANPXQ010000040.1 GCA_947586295.1 uncultured Bacilli bacterium | reverse complement strand
TTTATCTCCTGCTTCAACTTCTTTTATTGTCCCTGAGATATATGTTGATATATTCTGAGTTCCTATTACTAAATCAATAGTCCCTTTTTTTAAATTATCAATTATTTTTTTACTGTTGCCAGGGGTAATGTGACGATTTAATAATGCAATTTCAACAGGCCAATCTTTAAAACGCTCTAAAGCAACTTGATATTGCTGCTTAGAGAGAATCGTTGTGGGACATAAATACATTACTTGATGATTATTTAAAATTGTTTTAAAAATTGCTCGCATTGCCACTTCAGTTTTACCAAATCCAACATCACCACATAATAACCTATCCATAGGATGCGTCGTACATAAATCATTATTTATTTCTTTTATTGTTTTTTCTTGGTCAACGGTTAAATCATACTGAAATGAAGAAGCAAAAACACTTTCTTCGGGATAATCTAAATAAGAATCCGTTTTTATTTTAATTCTTTCTTGATATAATTGAATTAATTCTTTTGATATATCTTTAATTTTCGTTTCTATATATTTCTTAGTTTTAGCCCAATTTAAACTTCCTAATTTATTTAATTTAGGAATAGTTCCATCTTTGTCAGAGTATTTATAAATATTAGAAATTTTTTCAACTGGAACATAAATTTTATCCGTTCCTTCATAGGCTATTTCCAAAAAATCCTTTGTTGCTCCGCGAACATTTAAAGTTTTTATTCCTTGGTATATTCCTATTCCGTGGGCTAAATGAACTACATAATCTCCTTTATTTAGTTGATCAAAACTTTTTATTTTTTTACCTATTCTATAATTATTTTTATAATTTATTACTTTTCTTTTTACTTCTTCTAAATCATTTGCTCCAATAACAACATATTTATCAATAATAAAACCATTATTAATTTCTAAATTTATAATTTTCGCATTAGGTAATATTTCTTTTATTTTTTTTATTTGATTATTTTTATTTAAACAAAAAATAACTTCTTTTCCCTCATTAATATACTTTTTATAGTCGTGTTGTAAAAGCTCGAAATTTAAATTATAGTTGCTAATCGTTTTGGCATTATAATTATTGTTTTTTGAACCAAATCTATTTAAATAAAAAGTATCTTTAGGGTTAATATCTTCAAAATCAAACATTACCTTATCTTTGGTATTTTTACTAATTTGATAATTTAAAATATCCTCTTGAAGTTTTAGATAAGAAGCTTTAATTTGATTAATATCAATGAACACTACTTTAGGATTAAGTGCGTATTCATATAAAGAACTATAATTATCCGTTTTTATTTCATCCACAGGTTTTATTTCTATTGCTTTTAATTCATTTAAAGAAAGTTGACTATCTTCATCAAAATATCTTATTTCATCAGCAAGGTTCCCATCAAATTCAATTCTAATTGGATGAATTTCATCAATTGGAAAAACATCCACAATAAATCCTCGAACCGAATATTCCCCAGTTTGTGTTACTAAAGATTCTCTGTGATATCCAAATTCTTCTAATTTTTGCATTAATTCATCACGTTTAATATTTGAATTTTGACTTATTTTAAAATTAAAATTAAAATTTTTATTTGTTAGAAATTTTAAATATCCCATTAAATTGGTAACAATTATTTTCTTATTACTATTTTTTAATTGAGCTAAAGTTTCCAATCTTTTATATTTTAAATCCGGACTCTCAGCCACAATCATTGACGATAAAAAATCATCCATTGGAAATAAAAAAGTGCTTTTTTCATATGTCATTAATCCATTATAAAAATTATTCGCTTCATAAAGGGAATTTGTTATAATTAAAACATTAGTATTGTTTTTTTTATATAATTTTAAAATATACAAGAAACATAATTCTAATGTTAAACCAGATATTTCGGTATTATTAGTATACTTAAAATAATTATCTAAAAAATCCATAATTCACCATTTACTTAGTATTATACATATTCATTGTTTTTTCAATACCATTATTTATAAAACATTCTAATATTTTTTCGATAGTAGGATAAATTTCTTCTAATAACGCTATCTCTTTATTAGAAAATTTACCTAAAACAAAATCTATAGTATCAACAATATTATCGTTTTGAATTCCTATTTTTAAACGTGAAAAATTCATTGAATTTAATTCCTTAATAATTGATTTAATTCCATTATGTCCCCCGGAACTACTATTTTTCTTTAATCTATAATTGCCTATTGGTAAATCTAAATCATCGTGAATAATTAATATATCATCTAATGCAATATTAAAATAATTAACATATTCTTTTACAGCTAAACCCGAAAGATTCATATACGTTAACGGTTTTAAAAAAATAACTGTTTGTGAGTTAATCACCTTTTGACAATATAATCCTTGAAACTTTTTTTGCCATTTTTCATTACTCAAAAACTTTTCTAAAACCCAAAATCCTATATTATGTCGAGTATTATCGTATTTTTTTTCAGGATTTCCCAAACCAACTACTAACTTCATTATTCCTCCTCAAACATATTTTGATATGTAGTTAATTTACTAATATCAATAATATTTTTTATTTTTACTCCTTTTCGGCAATTCTTTTCAATTAAAAAAATTCCAATTTTAGGGACATCTTTTTTAGTACATATTATTTGAATTTCTTTTATACCCAATTTAAATTTATTCGCATATAATATTATTTCATCTAATCTAGTCAAACGATGGACTAAATAAAATTGACCATTGTCTTTTAATATTTTACCGACAATTTCAAAAATTTCTAATAAAGTTATTTTTACTTCGTGACGAGCTATTGTCTTTAATTCATTATTATTTTTTTCTTTAGCAAGATTATTAATTTTAAAAAATGGGGGATTACAAGTAATAATATCAAAATATTTCCCAGGAAATATTTTTTGAACATTTTTTATATCTTCATTTATAAATGATATTTGTTTTGTTAAATTATTTTCATCTATAGATCTTTTGCCTAATTTATAAATCTCGCTCTCGATTTCAAAACCAATTATTTTGTTTTTCGTTTTAGTAGATAATATTAAAGGAATAGCTGCATTACCACTACACATATCTAAAATATCTAAGTTACTATTATTCTTTCTTAATTTAACGTACTCAGCTAGCAAAATAGAATCAACAGAAAATTTGAAACAATTTTTATCTTGATAAATAAAACGATTTGGATAATCGTATAAATCGTTTTTTTCAATTTCATTCAACATAAAATTCCTCTTTATTACCATCAACTAAAACCTTATATTTTCTTTGCAATATATCGACACTTATTACTTGTCCTTCTCCTTTAGGAGTATTTATTTTATGGCCTATTTGGGGCATTCCAACTATATTTTGTTCATAAGCATCTTCTTCATAAGCTAAACAGCACATAAGTCTACCACAACTACCATTTATCTTGCTCGGATTCAAAGCAAGATTTTGATTTTTAGCCATTGTCATTGAAATGCCATCCATTTTATTTAAATATCTTTTACAGCATAACTCCTGACCACAAATCCCAACCCCACCAATTTTTTTGGCTTTATCTCGCGCACCAATTTGTCTTAACTCTATTCTTGTATGATATATACTAGCTAATTTCTTTGCTAATTCACGAAAATCTACTCTATCGTCAGCAGTAAAATCAAATAATAATTGTGTTTTATCAAAAGCAAAACGAGCACTTAAAACATTCATTTTTAAATCTAACTGTTTCACAAACTCAATACATTTTAAACGCGCTTCTTGGGCTTCCTTTAAATGCTCTAAATATAAATTATAGTCTTCATCCGTAGCAATTCTAATTACATCCTTCAATTCTGAAAAATTTACATTATCTACTTCACCATTTACCTTACCAAGTTGTAATCCATTTTCCGTATCAACGATTACTTTTTCATCTTTATTTAATGAAACATCGGATTTAAAATTATAACATTTTCCATTTTCTTTAAAAACTACACTGTACACTTTAGTCATTTTCATCACTCAATTCTATTACGTATTTATCTAACAGTAATTCAATATTTGCGTTACTATTAATATCCTCTAAAAATTTTATTATTAATTTTATTCTTTTTTGAATTTGTAATTTATCTAATTTATTAATAACCAATATCTTATTTCCGCTATATGCATCTGTATAAATACTAAGCATTGCTTGAAATATTTTTATGATATCTTCACGGTCTTCATAATGATCTAAAATTACGCTTCTATTATACATAATTTTTTGAGAATTTTCTAGTTCTATCTTACTAATATATTCCTTAGCAATTTTTATATATTCCTCGTTTATGTTCGAAACATCATTAGAATAAAATAATGATACTAATTCACAACGGCTTTTTATAGTAGGAAGAACGTTGTTTATGTTACTTGTTAATAGAAATCCATAAGTATTTTCATTTGGCTCTTCAATAAATTTTAAAATTGTATTTGCCGATGCAGCATTTAATTTATCGGCTTCCTTAATTATATAAATATTATTTTTACTATAAATTGCTTTAAAACTAAATCTCTTTTTTAATTCTATTACCTGTTCTTTTTTTATTAACTTTCCATCTGGTTCAATTATAATTAAAGAAGGTAAAAATTTTTGATCTATTAAATTACATAAATTACATTTTTTACATTCAATACAATAATCCTCTGGACAATTAATTTTCTTAACAACTAAAAGAATGTCGTTTAAGGCATTATTCATATCATTAGTTTCAATTAAATAAATATGGGATAATTTTTCTTTTTTATATAATGTTACGAACGTTTCTACCTTTTTTGCTACATCCACAAAATCCTCCTCTTACATTAAGACAAAGTATACGCCTAATAAAGATAATAAACCAGGTAATCCTAATAATGACACAATTGCAATCGTTATAATATTTAAGGGAATAAACAAGTTCATTCCTGATGCTATTAAATCAAAACCATAAATAAAGCAAAAAGCTAATATTATTTTTTTAATTACTATGTACAAAATATTACCTAATTTTTTCATTATTGACCTCAAAAAATTATATGTTCTTATAAAGGACAATATGCTTACGATATCTTTTTTCGATCCTCTAATGCTTTGTCTAAAGTTATAATATCTAAATAATCTATTTCAGCACCCATTGGAATTCCATATGATAATCGAGAAATTACAATATCTTTCTTTTCAAAAATTTTTTTAATATAAAGTGTTGTTGTTTCACCTTCAATTGTTGACTTTAATGCCAAAATAATTTCAGGTTTTTTTAATGTTTCTGTTCTTTTAACTAATGATGGCAAATTAATATTTTCTGGGCCTATATTTTCTATTGGCGATATTAAACCATTTAATACATGATATACACCATTATAATTGCCTACATTTTCAAACTTAAATACGCTTTTAGGATCTTCCACCACACAAATCATATTGTGATTACGATTTTTATCAGAACATATGGGACATATATCTTCAGTTGTCAAATGTCCACAAATTGAGCAATTTTTTAATTGTTCTTTAATCTTTTGGACAGTGTCGGATAATGTAAGCAATTCTTCTTTGGGAAGTTCAATAGCCGCTAAAGCCATTCTTTCAGCATTCTTTTCGCCCACTCCAGGCAATTTTTTAAAGAAATTCATTAATAATTGAATAGGTTCCGGATACACATTTTTCATATTACATCAAATTGTTCATAGCAGAATATTGACCTAATTTACTTTGAACTTCCTTATCTATTTTTTGAAAAGAATCTTTAATTGCTAGTAGTACCATATCTTCTAGCATTTCCTTATCGTCTTCATTTATAGGTCCTTCTTTAGTTATTTTAAATGATAATAGTTCTTTTTTACCATTAAATGAAACTTCCACCCATTCATATTTCCCGGGAAATATTTCATTATCAATTTCTTCTTTTTTCTTTGTTATTTCTCTTTGCAATCTTTGTGCTTGTTGCATTAAATTTTGCATATTCATAAATTTTCCTCCTATTTTATTTCCAATTTATCGGATGTAAATATATCCTTTGCAAATTCTTCTAAATCTTTTTGTTCTTCTTTTTTTATATCTTCTTCTTTATATATATATTTTTTTCCTTCTTGTTTATTTTGAATATATTTCTTTTTTTCCTTTTGCCATTCTTCTAAACTTAAAGCTACTATTTTTATTTCATCTTTCAAATAGTCTAAATACTCTTTTTCTATTTTTTTGTTATTTTCATTTATTTCATCAACTAAATGATCTATTTCACTACATATAATTACATACTCTTTTGAAGCTGCTACAGGATAAGTATCGCTTATAAGACCACGCAATTGACTATTTATTTTTAATAAGAACTTTGACCATTTTTCCTTTGTACTATTTAATATTTCTTTATCAGGAGCAACAAAACAATTGTTAATTCGGATTTCTTTTATTTCTTGTAAATTATTATTTTGAATATTTTTCTTAATAAAATTATTTTTATTTGAAACATCTTCGTTGATATTTTCATTTTCATCAATTATCTTTATAGTTTTATCGTGTTTCTCTTCTATTTTAGTATCATTCTTTACATTATCATTTTTATTTTCCCCACAATAATTTAATAATATCATTTCAATAATTATATAAGGGTTAACATTTATATTTATTCGATTTAAGCAATCATTTAATTCTAAAATAATATTTTTTATTATCTTATAATCTAATTGATTTAAATTATTATTTTCTAAACTTTGAATCGCTTCTTTACTAAGCAATTCTACTAATTTTTTTACAACAATTTTATAATTTAAATTTGATTTTTTAAATTCATTAATAATAGCATCTATTTTTTGATAATCTTTATTTTCTAAAGCTTTTATAATTTCTTTTATTTTTACTAAAGAAATAGAACCTAATTCTCTAACAACTAGATCTAATGTTAATTTTTCATTTTCTTTTGATAACTGATCGAGCATACTCAAGGCATCTCGTAATCCGCCATCAGATAATTCAGTAATTTCTTTTAATCCATCATAATCATAAGCTATTTTTTCACTATCACATATTTTTTGTAAATGTTGGGTTATTAATTCATCGCTAATACGATAAAACTCATATTTTTGACACCGAGAAATTATCGTAATTGGTACGCTTTCTATATTTGTTGTAGCCAAAATAAATATTACGTGACTAGGCGGTTCCTCTAATGTTAAAAGCAAGGCATTAAAAGCGGAAACGCTTAACATATGAACTTCATCTATTATATAAACTTTATATTTAGAAACTGCCGGCATTATCTTAACATTATTAATTAGTTCTCTAATTTCGTTAACTCCATTATTTGAAGCTGCATCAATTTCAATTATATCAGGACTTTCAGCAAAATTTAAACAGCTGCGACATTTTCCACAGGCATTGCCATCTTGAGGATTCTCACAATTAATTGCTTTAGCAAAAATTCTAGCCATACTTGTTTTGCCAGTTCCTCTTGGCCCAGCAAATAAATATGCGTGGGAGATTTTATTATTAATAATAGAATTTTGAAGAATTTTTACAATTGCTTGTTGGTCTACTACATCGTTAAAATTAGCAGGTCGATATTTTCGATATAAAACCTTATAACTCATAAGTTGCCTCCCCTATTAATAATTATAGCATATCTTTTTGTTTTTGTCGTCTCTTATTATTAAAAAATTCTTTTAAAATAAGGTCATAATTATATTCATTTGACGTCTTTGTAAAAGTTGTTTTTGAATACTCATTTTTAAAATCTAATTTATCTAAAATGTAATATACTTCTTTAATTCTTGATTGTTTTATGATAGATTCACACATAGAGCAAGGTTTTAATGTTACATACATAATACAATCATCTAATTTCCACGTTTTAAGCTTTTTACTTGCCTTTTTTATGGTCATTACTTCTGCATGCCCTAAAATATTATGTTGTTTTTCCCTATTATTGTGTCCTTTGGCTATTATCTTGTCATTTTTTACAATAACACAACCAATCGGAACTTCATTATGTTTATAAGCTTTTAAAGCCTCTTCCATTGCCAGATTCATCATTTTTTCTAACATTTTATTTCTCCAATTAAAAAGGTGCACACAAACAGGGATTGATATGGCTGCTATTTTCCAATTCTGACCAGGTTACAATATGTTTGTTGCACTTAATATATATTACCAATTATTTTTAAAAAAAGCAAGTTTGAATGATACAAACATTTGTTTTATTATAATGTTTCACGTGAAACATTATAATTATATTACTTTTATTTGTAATTTATTAA
>CANPXQ010000039.1 GCA_947586295.1 uncultured Bacilli bacterium | reverse complement strand
GGAAGTGTTACACCTCATACTAAATTTAAAGCAAGCGTTTATGTTTTAACTAAAGAAGAAGGTGGACGTCATACTCCATTCTTCACAAACTATCGTCCTCAATTCTATGTTAGAACTACAGACGTAACTGGTGTTATCGAATTACCTCAAGGAGTTGAAATGGTTATGCCTGGCGATAATGTTGATATGACAGTTGAATTAATTGCTCCAGTAGCTCTAGAAAATGGTACTAAGTTCTCTATTCGTGAAGGCGGACGTACTGTTGGTGCTGGTGTTGTATCTGAAATTATTAAGTAATAATTATGATATTCGAAAATTGACTAGAAATAGTCAATTTTTTTGTGGAATAAAACTAAATTGCTTAAATTATTCTTGCTAAAGTTTATAAAATAAGTTACTATATTTGAAAAGAAACAAGGTGTTTATGATGAATAATTTTTTGAAATTTATGGATGCATATTCTCAAAAATCAAAATATATTAATTCTGAGGCTCCATACTATAAATTATTAAAAAATATAGAAGAAGAAATATCTAATATTTGTAATAAAAAATTTTTAGTTAAATCTTCTTGTGGCCAAAGTAGAAGTTCTATGATTCCGTGGATAGGAATCTTTGATGAAAAGATCACCCAAAAAGCTTCACATGGAATTTTTATTGTTATATTATTTAAAGCTGATATGACTGGATTTTATTTGGCACTTAATCAAGGTATGCAATATTATTTAGATAATTATGGGAAATTAAAATATAAATATTTAGAAGAAACTTCTAATTATATTCGCAATAAAATAACTAATAAAAAAGAATTTCTTTCCACCATTGATTTAAAAGTAAATAAGAAAACAAGAGGGTATGGTTATGAATTAGGAACTATTATTGCTAAATATTATCCTAAAGAACATTTTGATATGTTAGTTTTTAAAGAAGATTTTGGAAAATTTATAAATATATATGCGCAATTGGTGAATGAATTAAAGGAAATAAGTTACGATGAATATATATTAAATATATTAAGTAATATTAATTTGGAAAAAGAAAAAAAACCTTTTATTAAAAATAATATATCTTCCCTAACTTTAACTGAAGTAGCAATGCCTGAGAAAATTGCTTCAAAAAAGAATCTTGTAAAATTAAAAGAACCAAAGAAAATAGATAGTGTTGAAAAAGCTAAAAAAGATAAAGAAATTGGACTAATAGGTGAGGAATTAGTTTGGAAGATGGAAAGGCAAAAAATGATAGATTATAATCGTCAAGACTTAATTTCTAAAATGAGTAGAGTATATTTAATTGATGATACTAAAGGATATGACATTATTTCTTATAATTTTGATGAAAATTTACGTGAACATAAAATATACATAGAAGTGAAAACAACCGAATTAAGTGCTAAAAGTTTCTTTTATTTATCTTTGAATGAATTAGAATTTATGAAAAATAATCAAAAAAATTATTGGATATATCGCGTAGTTTTAGCTAAAAATCCTTATTTTTATAGAATAAATTATGCTATATTAACCAAAAAATTTAAATTAGAACCATATATATATAAAGTTAAATTTAAATAAAAATCTTAAAAGTGCATATACGAAATAATAGAACGTATGTTATAATTTAAATGATGGAGGTTTTATGAATAATGCGGCTTTTGGAATGACTGTTCAAAAATTAATTTGTGATGAATATAATTTAGTTCCTAATGAATGGGCTAAAAAACAATATAGCTCTAATTTTGATGCTGCATATATATCAGTAAAAAAAATCTTTCCTAAAATATTTAAAGAAATAGGTGCGATACCAGTTAAATGCTTAAATTTTGAAAAAGATGATGTTAATGGTGGAACCATAAATCCCCATAATTTTTTATTAAGTAATGGGTTAACTCTGGCCGTGAAAACAACAAAAAGTCGAACAAATTCTAAGGTAGCTCCTAAAATAGTTGGTCAAGCCGGATTGCAACAATTAAATGAACATTTTGGACATTTAACTAATAAAATAATTGAAAATCAAGATGATATAAGAAAGTTTATATGGACAAATATTGCTGATGCTTTGCCTATATTTTTAGATTATTTATTTTTATCTGATATTTTATTATGGATTTATATAGATAAAGGAAAATATAAATATAAAGTTATATTTCGAGAAGAAAAACCAGATATGGTGTGGGATGCCGAAAAATTTTCTTTTTCTAAAGCATCTATTTATGAATGGAAGGAATGCATAACTTTAAAATATGATAATATTAGTATTGCCGAAATTCAACTACATAAAAATAGAAATTTTAAATTTCGTTTTATTCTTGATAAATTAGAAATGCTTTTTAATAAGCGAAAGAAAAATAATGAAACTTTTGGAATATCGGTTGAAAATGCAATATGCAATATGTTTAACTTACCTAAACCAGCGCATTTAGAAAAAAGATCTGATAAAGTGATTGAGGAAGAGGTTAAAGATATACTAATGGAAATATTTCATAAAATACCAGAACCTATAAAGTATGTTGGATCTGAAAAAGGAAACTTAGGTAAACGCAGTAAATCACCAATTGATTTTGTTTTACAAGGAGAAAAAACGCTATCATTAAAAACAAATACAGGAAGTAAAGTTTGTCCTCCACAAATAGGCCAACCTAGTGTTGAGACATTTAAAAAATATTTTAGTGATTTAATTATAGATAAAAATAATTTTGATAAAGAAGCTTTTAAAAAGTTAGTATTTGAGCATATTGATATACTTATGAATAATTATTTAAAGTATTTATTTGATTGTAACTATTTATTATGGATATATAAAGAAAAAAGTATTTATAAATATCAAATATTATCTAGTAATATTGATTATACTTTTGAAAAAGAAAAGTTTACTTTTTCTCGACAATTAAAAGATTGGACCGAAAGCCTTACAGTTAAGTATAATGGCGTAACTATTGGGGAATTTCAAGTACATAAGAATCGGAATAGTTTAAAGTTTCGTTTTGATATGAAAAATTTAATTAAAATTCTAGAAGAAAACGGGTGCAGTATATATTGACTTTTGTCCACTTTGCATGTATAATTATCATGTATAGTGGACAGGAGGTAACTGATGGAAATATTAACTGTTGAAGACGTTGCCGATAAAAGTAATAAAAGCGTAAAAACTATAAGAAGACAAATAGCTGAGGGAAGTTTAAAAGCTAGTAAAATAAATAATAGGTACCGAATCACAAAAGAAGATTTTAATTATTGGTATAAGCAATATAAAAAAGGCGTTAATGATAAGTCTATTTTTGATAATGTAGAATTTGTTAATCAAGAATCGAAAAAAGTAAATTATGTAGATATTTCATCTTTATGGTATCGTGATGGTTGGCATAATGTTAATGAGCGAAATGGCTATAATTTTATAGATTTGTTTTCGGGAGCGGGAGGATTATCTTGCGGATTAGTTATGGCTGGATGGACTCCCATTGCTTCAGTTGAGATAATGGAACAAGCCGTAGCTACTTATAAACATAATTTTATTGATAAAAAAGGTTTTATTGAAAATGTAGAAGTTCAAGATATACGTGATAAGACCGTTAAAAATAAATTATATAAAAGTGTAGAAGGGCAAAATATTGATTTAATTGTTGGTGGTTTTCCTTGCCAAGGTTTTAGTATGGCAGGTAATAGGATAGTTACTGATAAAAGAAATACTTTATATTTAGATATGTTAGAAATAGTTAATTATTTAAAACCTAAAATTGTTGTTATGGAAAATGTTTTAGGATTAAGATCAATGTTGGGAGGAAAAGTAGAAGCTAAAATAATAAATGATTTTGAAAGTATTGGGTATAAAATAAATGTTGCGGTTTTAAATGCGGCTGATTATTATACTCCTCAAATTCGTAAAAGAGTAATTTTTATTGGTAATAGAATAAATGTAACTAATTATCACCCTAAACCATTATTAAAAGCTGAAGAGTATAAAACTACTAAAGAAGCAATTGAAGATTTAATGACTAGAAAAAAAGATTTGTTATTTAATCACGTGCCTACAGTTCATTCCAAAGAAATGCAAAAAAAATTAAGTAAAGTAAAAGAAGGAGAAAGTTTATATAAAAATTATTCTGATTCTTGGAAGAAATGTCCTTGGGATAAACCTTCTTGTACAGTAAAAGAAAATCATGGAGCCGTAAATATTCATCCTAAACTACCACGAGTGCTAACAGCTCGCGAATTAGCTCGCTTGCAAAGTTTTCCTGATGATTTTGTTTTTTCGGGTTCTAAAAAATGGCAATTAACTCAAATTGGTAATGCGGTACCTTGTTATTTAGGTAAAGCGATAGGTTTAGCGGTGGAAATGATGCTTAATGATGAATAATAATAGGGACTGTGATATAATGTCTTTAGGAGAAGTATAATGGATTATGAAGATATAGAAAAAGATGTTGAGTATTATGAAGAAGAGGAAAGTTATCAACTTAAAAGATATGAAATAACATCGTATAGTACTCAAAGAAACATTGAATCAATTTTGAAATGGATATCGACTAAAAAAATGCTTATACCAGAATTCCAACGTGATTATGTTTGGACGAAAAATACGGCTTCAAAATTAGTAGATTCTATTTTATTAAATTTGCCAATTCCTAATATATTCTTATATAAAACAATAATAGATGGCGAAGATAAATATTTAGTAATTGATGGATTTCAAAGAATCCAAACTTTGAGATATTTTAAGAGTGGTTATTGGAATCAAGAATCTGATATAAAACTATCTAAAAATTATAATGTTAAGGATAATAAAACGTTTAAAATAAATTTAAAATCATCTGAATGGTATAATAAAACATATGATGCCTTAGATGAAAAAGATAAATTTAATTTTGATGAATATAATATCAATATTACCGTTTTTGAACAAACAAATCCGGCAAATAAAAAAAGTATGTTTGAGGTTTTTGAAAGAATTAATACTGGATCGGAAAAGCTATCGGAACAAGAAATTAGAAATGCTATTTATGGTGGTCAGTTACTAAATGATTTAAAAGCTAAAATTATTAATTCCAATTATGAAAAAATATGTAGAGAAGATAAAAGCATATGTAAAAGACAAAATGATATAGATTTATTATTAAGATATATTACTTATTACTATGTATATGAACATAATTTTAGTGTTAATGGCTTACCTTTTACGACTTCAAAAAGGATTCTATTAAATGATTTTTGTGATTATTGTAGTAAATATAATATTGATTATATGCCATATTTAGAAAATATTTTTAAAGCCATAGATTGTCTGTATGAGTTTGATACAACTGCTTTTTATAGTAAAAAAAGAAATAGTGTTGCTATAGGAACAAAAATACATCCTGTTTTTTCTGAAGCTTTAATTATTGCTCTTATAAAAAATAATTATAAAATTAATATAAGTAAAGAAGCTTTTATAGCTAAAAAATTAGAATTATGGAATTCGGAAGAGTTTTTTCAATTATTTATTCAACAATCTACTTCTAAAGATAATATCATTGCTCGAGTTAATTTATTGATAGATATATTAAATAAAAGAGATTAAGGTATGGGTGAATTAGAAGTTGTTAAAGCGGCTTTATTAAAAGAAATAAATACTACTAATAAATGTTTTATAAATCAAGAAAATGATTTGGAAGAACTGGATAATTATAATAAGTATATTTTAATGTCATTTTATAGAGCTATTGAAAATTTAATTGAAATACTTTTTGATAATAGAATAAAAATGAGTGATGCTAAGTATTTATATCAAGTAATTTATGAAAAAATTACTTCTAATTATATTGATCCATCTTTATTAAAACATATATTATTAGAAAAGTTAAATAATAGATTAATAACGTATAATGATATATGGAATTATATTAATGATAATAATTTAATGTGTATAAATATAGAAATAAAAAAAGAAGATGTTAAAAAACAGAAGTATAAAATGGAAGATAATTTTACTATAGAAGAATTTATTGAATTATATAAAAATTGTAAGACTAATCGTAATAAGATAATGCATAATATAATCAAAAAAGATGAAAATTTGTCTAATAGAATAGTCATAGAATCATTAGTTGTTTATGCTTATATAAGTATCGTTATAGACTAAATTAAAAAAAACATCAAAATTGATGTTTTTTTAAGGTATAAGTAATTTTTGACCAATTGATAATACATTGGTGGATAAGTTATTTAAATCTATTATTTTATTAACACTAGTATTATATTTTTGGGCTATACTGTATAAAGTATCACCTTGTTGTACTGTGTAAGTTAAATTATTATTATTGTTAGGAATTAAAAGTCTTTGGCCTATACTTAAGGTATCTGTTGATAAGTTATTGGCACTTTTTAATTCATTAATAGATATATTATATTTTTGGGCAATTTTATATAAAGTATCACCACTTTGAACAATATATATTTCATCTTCATTGTTGTTTAAAGAAGACTCATCTGGAGAAATTACTAATACTTGACCTATAGATAGAGAATCTGTGGTTAAATTATTGATGTCTTTTAGATTGTCTACAGAAGTATTAAATTTTTGAGCTATACTATATAAAGAATCTCCTTTTTGAACTGTATAGGTTTTTCCCGCTTGAGGTGTAACTTTCTTAATTAAAAGTCTTTGACCAATTTGTAATGTATTGTTTGTTAAATTATTTAATTTTTTAATTTCATCAACGCTAGTTTTATACATACTTGCAATAGAGTAGAGTGAATCACCTTTTTTTACTATGTAATAAATATTATCTCCTGTTGGTATATCCGTTTCTTTTTCTGGTATAAGCAAATTCTGACCAATATTTAAAAGATTCCCTGATAAATTATTTGCTTCTTTTAATTCATCAACTGTTATGTTAAATTTTTTAGCGATACTCCATAATGAATCACCTTTTTGAACTGTATAATAATTAGAACCTATAGGAGCTATATATTTACCACCAGCATATTCCGTAATTGCTTTAACAACTCCTTCCGCAAGTTGTTCCCAATTATTTTTAAGTTGATTAACGTCATCACCAGATGAATCAGCGAATCCATATTCTACGATAACAGTTTCATTATTTGGAGTGTCACGATGGATATAATAATAATCTTTAGCAGGATTACTTGGAAGACGCCTTTGATAAAATTTACGAACATTTTGCCCGGCATTAGTTAATTCTTTGGCAATTTTAGATGCAAAATTATCACTATTACGTAGAGCATAAATAACTTCAGCACCATCGCCACCTGAAAGGTTTATTTACCGTTAGTAATAATTATTCTAATTCCTCATTGTCATGCAAAACTATCAAAGTATCTTTTAATTCACATTCATCATAGTAATTTTTATTAAATAAGTCCTTATAATATACAGAACTACTTAGTATTTTGCTGTCACTTGAAAGTTTTCCATTTTTATATAGTTCATCTTTTATAAATTTAATATATATTTCTTCTCCACTTCTAATAGATAAACGATTAATTGAAAAATTGAATGTAAGCTCAACCTCTTCGATTTTTTCTTTTGTTTTATATTGTAGTTTTATTTTTGTCTTATTAGTATCAATTATAGCAACACTTGCTCCAGTATTTTTTATACATAAAGTTAGATATTCATTTTTTCTTAACTTTTTTTCAATCGGCTTACCATGTTCAAACACTGTTATTTTACTTTTATTATCCTTAAAAAAATTTTCACTAATTTTCATATATGATATATCTAAATATGGTCTTTGAGATGCCCTAAGAACAGAGGTATTCTCATCACGATCCTTTTCAGTTATAAATATTAATAATATAGCACTAACTATAGCTCCTGAATATGTTCCTATAAACGACAACCAATCATACTCCCTAGATAAGTTAAAGTATTTTGGAAAAAATTTAGAAAAAATATTAAAATAGTCCAGAAACAATAAAATTATTGGTGCCAAAAATATAAAAGATAACATTTTCATTTTCTCTTTTTCTTGCTCACTCAATTTCTTATAATTTTTTATATCCCTTATTATTGGAATAATAACTTTTTTAATCATTAAAACTATTGTTATTAAGAATACTATTATAACAATTATACTAGATAAATATTTCATTTGATCACCTCTAAATATTGATTAATATTATAACACATAATTGTATATTTTTAACACTTGCCTTTTCTCCCATATGGATTTCTTGCTAAATTCCTATTCTCATATTTAAAAGTAACTTCTGGGGCAACATCATATTTATATATAA
>CANPXQ010000038.1 GCA_947586295.1 uncultured Bacilli bacterium | reverse complement strand
TAGCTTGCTCCTATTAACAAAAGTATTCCTATAGTTATTGTTATAAATAATAAATATCTTTTTTTATTCTTCATTTATTATCATACTCCCTATTATTAGTATTTATCATTATGACTTTAGTATACATCTATAAAGATGTATTTTCAAGTTTTTCATTTCCTTAACTATCCCTTCTATCCCCCATTGTACTATATATATATATATATCAAGTGGTATGTTTAGAAAAAAATGTAAAGAAAAAAAAAAGAATGTGATTACATTCCTTTAATTAATAAAAATTTTTTTTATAAACTAGTTTTTATTTTCTACTACTAATTTTAAAGCCGTTTTTTGTTCTCCATTAATTACAATATCATTAAAAGCTGGAATAACAACTAAATTATCTCCAGTGGGAGCAACAAAACCACGACAAATCGCTATCGCTTTAATTGCTTGATTTAAAGATCCTGCTCCAACAGTTTGAATTTCAACACTACCATTTTCACGATAAATATTTGCTATTGCACCCGCTACTTTACTTGGATTAGATTTTGATGAAACTTTTAAAATTTCCATATGCTATTACCCTCTTTCAAGAAAATTATATGAGGATAATTTCATTTTATAACCATTTTATTTTTTTTCTATTAAATATACTGTTAAAGGGTCTACTAATTCTAAAATTCCATGAATAAAGAAGAAGAAACCTAAAACTAATACTTGTATATCGGCTTCATAATATAAATTAAGTGTGGCCAAAAGACCAGTTAAAATAAATAATATTAAAGTAACTATTTTTAATATCCAAACAGCATTTTTACGATCATTATAATAATCTGCTTTTGTTAATTTTATAATTGCCATCATAATAATCCAAATAAATAATGTTAAAGCCAGATACCAAGGGACTTTATTAATATCTAATTTATAAGCTATAATTAAAGTTATTAAAGAAGCTATCATTGTAAATAAGCCTTCATAATCTTTGGCTTTTTTGGTTAATAAAAATTGAATTAAATTAAATAATCCATATACCCCTAAAACTGTCATAAAAATAGGTTTTACATTAACAAAATGAAATAATGGGAAGACCAATAATACCGCACCTACAATAATCAAAAAAACAGCAATTACTAAATCCACAATTTGTTTTTTATTCATATAAATCCTCCTAAATTTATAATAAATGATATTAACTAAAAAGTCAATTTAACTATTTAAATAGTTCATTCATTAAATTTTCTATTTTTTTTCCTCGTCTATTGCTTTCTTCTTCATCTTTAACAATTTTTAAAGCATCCCCTTCTTTTAAATTCCCTAAATATTTTTTAGGTATTTTAATAAATTCTTCATCAATTTCTATAATTGCATAATCCCCTTCAAATCGATCAATTATCATTTTTTTCCTCCCTATTAATAATTAATTCTTCGCCATCAGTGGTAACTATAATCGTTCCATCTTGATCTGTACGATATATTTTATTATTTAATTTTTCTAAATTAGCTATTACTTTAGAACTTGGTAATCCATAAATATTATCTTTACCTACCGATATAACAGCATATTTACTATTTACTTTTTTTAAGAAACTAAGACTAGATGAAGTATCACTACCGTGATGGGATATTTTTATAACATCAGCTTCAACATCATTTAATTCACGTTCTACAGCTGTTTCTGCATCCCCCATAAATAAAAATTTACGATTCTTAAAAACTATTTTTAAAACAGCTGAATAATTATTTAAATTATCATATTCTTTTAATATAGGTCCTAAAAAATACACTTTTAAATCATCATTGTTGATTATTTCTACTCCCTTTTTAGCTTCAGTAATTGTTAAATTTTTATTTTTAATACTCAGTAATAAATTTTCATACATTTTGGTATTAGTTTTAGCTTTTGGCAAATATATATTACCAATATCAAAATTATCTATAATATAACTTAAAGATCCAATATGATCGGCATGCGGATGAGTACCAATTACATAATCAATTTTTTGATAATTTAAATTATGAATATAATCAGAAATAAATTCTTTAGAACTACTAGTACCAGCATCAATTAACATTGTCTCTTCATTAGGAAGTTCTATAAATATAGAATCCCCTTGACCTACATTTAGATAATGAATTACTAATTGATTTATATTATTACTATAACTAGGTTTTAAAGCAAAAGAAGATACTATTATACTCATTATAAAAATAATCAATAAAAAAATATTTTTTTGTTTTTTCATACTGCCACCTAATATAATTGTATCATAAAACCTAAAAATATTTTATTTTTTATAACTAATGTCTTTTTTACTAGGACCTTTTAACCATTTACCATCTATCGTAAAACGCGAACTATGACAAGGACAATCCCAAGTTTTATCAACTAAATTAAATTCTAAAGGGCATTTTAGATGTGGACATATTGCCTTAACTTTATGTTCTTTTCCCTCTTCATCTACATATATTCCTATTCTCTTACCTTTAACATTTTCCCAAAATACTTTTTTAGAATACCATTTTTTATTTTTCTTAATTCCTTTTAAAAAACTAATTAAATTACTAAAAATACTATTAATACTTTTTTGATATTTTTTTATTCTCTGCGGATTAAAAATATTTAGATATGGATTTTCTTTATTATTTATTAAATCATCTATTATTTTACTACTAATAATACCATTTAATATTCCCCAAGTATTAAAGGCTGTTGCTATATACATATTATTTTTTATTACTCCAATAAAAGGAAGATTATCACCAGATATTATATCAGTATTTGTCCAACTACAAAGAATATCTTCTTCTAAAATATTAAAAGCTTTTTTTACTTTTTCATAATTTTTTATTTCATTGTTACTTTTCCAAGTAGGATGTACCCCAGATAAGTATATTCCGTAATTATTATATGAACGATAGGATAATGTTGGTTTATCTACAGTAATATAATTTAATTTTTTATTTGGACATTTCTTAGTAACTATTATAGTTGATTTTTGAATAGTTGTATTTAATGGTAAAAATAAAGGTTTTAAAAAAAAGGGATATTGACAAGTTATAATTACTTTTTTAGCTTTTATAATTTTTTGATTACTTGTCGTAACAATATAATAATCTTTATTCTTTTTCATATTTATTACTTTAGTTTGTTCATATATTTTATCCTTTAATTCTTTCTTTAACCCATTTAAATATTTTAAAGGGTTAAATTGATAAGCTTTTATTTTTATACCTCTTTTATTATTTAAATCCGTAACTAATATATTGTTTATTTTTAAAAATTTTTTAATTATTTCTACTTTTTTAATTTCTTTTTGATTTCTAGATATTAATAAAGAATCTACTTCTTCAAAATCACATTCGATGTTTTCTTTATTTATTATTTTTTTAAGCATATTTAAAGCTTCTAATTGACTATTTAAATATGTTTTAGCGATATAAAAGCTATTTTTTAAAAGTTTTAATAATATATCTTCTTGTAATATTGTTAACTTAGCTGTTGAGGCCATAGTGACGCCCATTCCCACTCTATTAGCTTCAACTAATAATGAATTTTTATCTTTCTGAACATATAAATTACTTAAACCGGCAATGCCACCACCAATTATTAATATATCTACATCTATATTATTATCTAAGGAAGGAAATCTTAAATTATCAATATATTTTTCCCATAAAGTCATATGCCTCACCCTTAATATTGTGGCATAATAAAAAGGCTTTATGCCTTTAATTTTGATTTGTTACTTTGGGTTTTACATTATGTAATTTTACTTTACCTTTATTAATAAAGGTAGTATATGCTTCTTTGATTTCGGTATTTTCATAACTATTTTTTATATTATTAATGGCATCATCTTGATATAGTGCGGCTTTTCTTTTTTCTTGATATTCTTCTAACTTATTAATCGCTACTAATCCTTGACCAGCTCCGCCAACACAACCACCAGGACAAGTCATTACTTCAATAAAATCAAAGTTATCCAATTTTTCTTTAATTGCATTTATCGTCGCTAACTTATTAATTACTCCCACTTTAATTTGATATTTTTTTAAATCAATAGTAGCTTCTCGAAAATTATCTTTCCCTCTTACTTGTTGTAAATTATAAAAATTTTGAGGAGCTTTTTCGTGATTAATTAGATAATATGCTGTACGAAGGGTTGATTCCATTACACCACCTGAAGCCCCAAAAATAAGCCCCGCTCCACTACCTTTACCTAATAACTTATCAAACTCTTTATCTGGTAATTTAGAAAAATCAATATTCATTTCTTTAAGCATAAATACTAATTCCATTGTTGTTATACAAAAATCAACATCCGGATTATGAGCTATTTCTTCTTTTTTAGAAACACAAGGTGTTAAAGCTACTAAAATTATATTCTTAGCATCAATTTCGTTATATTCCGCATAATAACTCTTAACCATTGCTCCTATCATCCCAATAGGACTTTTACAAGTACTAATATTTTCTTCTTTTTCTTGATAAAATTTATGAACATAATTAACCCAAGAAGGACAACAGCTAGTAAACATTGGTAAATTTTTCTTTGTCTTTAATCTCTCTACTAATTCTTGAGCTTCTTCCATTACAGTTAAATCAGCTCCAAATGTTGTATCAAATACTTTATTAAATCCTAACGCTTTTAGAGCACTAACCATCTTTTTTTCTAGAAAAGTCCCTGGCTCATAACCAAAAGCATCCCCTATGGCCACTCTTACAGCCGGAGATGTTATTACCATTACTTGATAATTGGTATCATATAAATAATTTAAAACTTCACGATAATTAAAGCGCGGAATTAACGCTCCACTAGGGCAAGTTAAAATACATTGTCCACAATTAATACAAGCATTTGTTAGATGATTATTATTAAGACAAGTTTTTAAGCACATCCCACAGTGAATACATTTTTCTTCAATCCGAGCAATTGCTAAGTTATCTTTTTTTATTTCTACTCTATCCATATTTACTTTGTTAAAACTTTATACATTTTTACAAGTTTTACTAATAACTCCTTTTCATCTATTTTTATTTCATTAGTAGCGATTAAAGTTGCTAACCCATTAACATATAACCAATAATTCATAAATAAATTTTTAGCATCTTCAAAACTCATTTTATGTTTATTTACTAAATTAATAATTGTTGATTGATTCCATTTTTCATCTAAAACATTATCTAAACTTTGCCATTTTAAATTATTACTTAAAAATAAACTTTTAAATAAATTTTTATACTTTTGGGCAAACTCGACATACGCTATCGCTAAAGTAAGTAAAGCTTTACTACTATCAATTCGACTATTAATAAAAACATCATATTGGCGATAAATTTCTTTATAAATGCCCTCTTTTATTTCATCCATACTAGAATATAACCGATATAAAGGTTTAGTTGATATACCCAATTCTTTAGCGAGAGATCGAGCATTAACCGCATCCCAGCCTTTTTCATTAACCATTTTTACAGCCGTTTTTATGACTTTATCATTCTTTATTTCCAATATTGCGGGCATATTATACCTCCTTTATGGTAACTTATGTTTTTATTATATCATACTTTATGTGATTTTCCAAAATTATTTTTAATAATTAAAAAGCCGTAATAACGGCCATTTAATTATTCAATAATATCAAAATTATTCTTTTTAATATAACTAATAAATTTATCTTTAAAATCTAATAATTCTTTATTTTCTAAAGTTTTAGCATTACTTCCTAAAGTATATCTAATAGTATATTTATTTTCATATACGCCCATTAAAGTATACTTCTTAATTAATTTAGAATTAAATAGTTCTAAGATATTTTCTAAATCTTTATACTTAGTACCTTTATTTAAAATAATTGTATAATCTAAATTAACTACCGGATATTTAGCAATATCTTCGGCTATAATACTTTCTTTGGTTAACGTTACATATTTATCAAAATCAACGGTAATAGTACATATTATTTTTTTCTTAGCTAACTTAGATGTATATTTATTTTTTAAAACATTAATTTCACCTATTTTATCTTTATCTAAGATAATTTCTTTCGCTAGGGCTTCATCATAATAAGAATAGGTTTTGGCATTGGCTTCGATATCCACTTTTTTATTTTTTAAAGTAGCAAATAAGTATTTAACAATTTCTTTAGCTTCATTATAAACTTTTTCTAAATTTTTTTCTTCATCTGCTAAAATAATACTTAACTTCCGTTTATTTAAATTATTATCAATAACTGTACCAATTTCGAATATTTTAAAATTAGCATAATTTTTAAAATTTAAATTTACAATATTCATTAAAGATAAACTTAAATCATCTCTTAAAATATTATTTTCTTGTTTTCCTAATAATTTTACACCATCTTTAGTTATTTCTAATTCTTTTAATAAATTAGTATCATACCACAAATAACTATGTACTTCATGCATATTATATTTTACGGCCAATAATCTTTTGACTTCATATTCTTGCGTAAATATATTTTCGTGTTCTTTTACAGACAATTCTAATTTTAAAGGCTTTGGTGAGAAATTTTCAAATCCATATAAACGCGCTATTTCTTCAATTAAATCTTGTTCAATAGAAATATCTTTGGTATGTCTAAAACTTGGTACTGTTACTTCAAAAGTATCTTTTTTAATTTCTACTTTGAATTCTAATCTTTCTAATATTTCTTTTATGGTATATGGATCTAGTTCCCTACCCATATATGTTTCTAAAATATTTTTATGTAATACAATATGTCCTTCTTCTAAAGGATTAGGATAAATATCTGTTAAATTTGAATCTATAACTAAATCTTTATTTTCTTGTCTTAATAAATAAAGGAATCTTTCAATAGCTAATTTAGCCATATTAGGATCTAAAGATTTTTCATATCTAGCACTAGCTTCCGTTCTAAGGCCTAAAGCTACAGCTGATTTACGAATAGAACCGGCATTAAAAGTGGCACTTTCTAAAAATACACTTGTTGTATCTTCTAAAATTTCACTATCTAAGCCTCCCATTATACCTGCTATAGCAAAATATTGATTTTGATTTTTGATCATTAAAGTATCTTTTGACAAAACCCTTTTTACACCATCTAATGTTGTAAATTCATCTTTTTCTTGAGCAGTATCGACCTCAATACTTTTAACTACTCGAGCATCAAAAGCATGCATTGGTTGACCAAGTTCAAGCATCAAATAATTTGTTAAATCCACAATTAAAGAGATAGAACGCATTCCAACATAATATAAAAATATTTGCATATCTAAAGGAGTTTTATTATTTAAAATATTTTTTAATTTTAATCCACAATAACGATAACATAAAAGAGGATTTTTAATACTTATATCCAAATTTTTTTCTTTATTATTTACTTGTTCAATCTCTAAAGGAATCAATTCATTGCCAGTTATAGCCGCTATTTCACGACTAATTCCATAATGTCCCCATAAATCAGGACGATTAGTTAAACTCTTATTGTCAATTTCCACAATTATATCTTCTATTGGTAAATACTTTTTTAAATCCATTCCTACAGGAGCATCAGTAGGTAATTCTAATATTCCTTCGTGATTATCACTAATCGCTAATTCTTTACCACTACAACACATACCGTAAGAAAAAACTCCTCGTAGTTTACGCGGCGTAATTTCTATTCCTTCAATATGTCCACCAACTTTAATGAAAGCCGTTTTTAGCCCTACTCTTACATTAGGAGCCCCACATACTACTTGAACTAATTCTTTTTCGCCAGCATCTACTTTTAAAATATGCATATGGTCACTATCAGGATGATTTTCACATTCTTTAATTTGGGCGATAACCACACCATCAAAATCATTTCCCACTGTTTTTACGCTTTCAACTTCAGCTGTCCTAATAGTAAATAAATCCCATATTTTTAACCAATCAATTTTATCACTATTTTTTATATGCGTTTTTAATTTATTACAAGATATTAACATAATGCCTCCTAATCAATTTTAAATTTTTCTAAATATCGAATATCGCCAGAATTTAAAATTCGAATATCATTTATTTTATATTTCATCATCGCTAATCTTGTTAACCCTAAACCAAATGCAAAACCATTATATTTTTCCGGGTCAATTCCTCCAGCTCTTAAAACATCAGGATGAATCATACCACCAGGAATAAGTTCAATCCAACCACTATTTTTACAAGTAGGACAACCTACGCCATCGCAAATTAGACAACTACAATCCAGTTCATAACTTGGTTCTGTAAAAGGAAAAAAACCAGGTCTAAGACGAAC
>CANPXQ010000037.1 GCA_947586295.1 uncultured Bacilli bacterium | reverse complement strand
GGCAATAGATATGCCAGAAAAGTTTTATTTAATTGTTGTCGTTCTATCACTACTTTATCTGCCAAACTTGATAAAGATAATCCAATTTATGTCTATTATTTAAAGAAAAAACAGGAAGGTAAGCATTATTATTCTTGCTTAACTGCCTGTTCAACTAAATTAATTAGACTTATTTATGCTTTATGCATAAATAACTCAACACAAAATTAGTTTAGCAAATTTTCATAAATATATCAATCAATTTTACTTATTTAACACCAAAATTTTTAAAAAATAAGTATTTTGGTGTTTTAAGTCGTGGAATAATTTAGAAAATTGCAACTTCTTTTTAAAATTTGCAAAAAAATACTTGTAAAAGCTTAGAAAGTCAAGTGGCTAGTTTTAATTAGAAAAAACTTTACAAAAAAATAAGAGTAACATCTCTTATTTTAAACCAAATTTACGATTAAATTTTTCAATATTTCCCGTTTTTTTAGTCGTATTTTGTTTTCCTGTAAATGCTGAATGGCATTCACTACAAATTTCAACATCAATTTTTTCCTTAACAGATTTTGTTTGGAAAGTAGCTCCACAAGCACAAGTTACTGTAGCATCTTTCATTTCGGGATGAATGTTTTTTTTCATATTCTTCTCCTTCCGCCATACTTAATTTTAAGTATAGAAATTTATTTCTTTAGTATTATATCATATTTTTATTAAGGTTCAAGTAAAATCTATTTTAATATTTTTAAAATATCGCGATATATTTTTTGATGGGCTTCATAATTCATATAATAACTATTAGCTTTTAAATAATATTTTTTATTTAAAGATATTGGTAGAAGATCTAAAAATTTACTATTTGTAGTTAATGCTATTTGTTCTAATTTTCTATTAACAATTAATGTATCATTTTTAGAAAAATTAAAAGTAGGATATAAACCTAAAATAATAATTTCTTTATCGTAAAAGGTACGTATATTTGCTAAAACAAATTTATAGTCTTCTATATATTTATTTATATATTTTGTAAAATCTTTGGTTCTTAAAGATAAATCTGCAAATTGTTCCACTCCTATTGATATCGTTATAATATTACTATTATTAATTGTTTGTTTAATAGGGACATTACTTATTCTACCTTTCGTATTTTTTTCTAAATATTCTTTTAATTCGTCAATAGTTAAATGGCTTATCATAAAATCTTTATTATATGTACTTAAATTACTACTTTTTTCATAGTAATTTGCTAAATAATCATTAAAACTTATACCAACTATATTATATGGAGTCATACCCATTCCAATTCCATCACTTATAGCCATTATTTTAACTTTGGTATCAGGATTTTGATAAGATATCAATATGGTTATAACTATCCCTATAATTATAATTAACAAAAGCTTATATCGTCTTTTCATTCAACCCCCATAATAATTACCCTATACTTCGATTATTTCAATCTTAGCTCCAACATTGGATAATTTATTAATTATGCGCTCATATCCTCTTAATATATGTTCGGCATCATTGATAACTGTTTCTCCTTTAGCTATTAAGCCGGCCGTAACTAATGCTGCTCCACTACGTAAATCAGTAGCAGCTATCTTTGCTCCGTGTAAAGAACACTTTCCATAAAAAACTGCATGTTGTCCCTCATATTCAATCTTCGCACCCATTTTTTGTAAATTAGGTATATGGCCCATTCGATTTTCAAAAATTGTTTCTTCAAATTGACTTATTCCTTCTCCTTGAGTCAATAACACACTCATCGGTTGACCTAAATCAGTAGGAAAGCCGGGGTAAACACTAGTTCTAACATTAACCGCTTTTAAACTCTTAGCTTTATTTATAATTACCTTATGATCTAATACTTTAAGTTCTACACCCATTTCTCTAATTTTATTTAAAACTACAGTTAAATGATCCGGATTAAGTCCCTCAATAACTAAATTTTTCCCCAGTAATGCTCCCATAATAATATATGTACCGGCTTCTATTCGATCAGGTATTACAGCAATAGAAGCTTCTTTTAATTCTTGCACCCCTTCAATTGTTATTATATCGGTACCTGCCCCTTTTATTTTAGCTCCCATATTATTTAAAAAATGTGCAACATTTTCAATTTCTACTTCTTTAGCCGCATTATGAATAACTGTAGTCCCTATCGCTTTAACAGCTGCAAACATTATATTGATTGTGGCTCCAACTGAAGCAAAATCTAAATATATATCTGCCCCTTTTAATTCATCTGCCGTTATAATATATTTACTATCTATTTTATTTACTTTAGCACCTAGGGCTTCAAAACCTTTTAAATGTAAGTCAATAGGTCTACTACCAATATTACATCCCCCAGGAAAATACATTTCTACTTTTTTAAAGCGGCCCAATAAAGAACCCATAAAATAATAAGAAGCTCGTAATTTATTACTTAATATTTCATTTATAACATTATTTTTTATATTTTTAGTATTGATAATTAATTGATCTTTTTCTTCCACTACTTTAACATTTAATAAGTTTAATATTTCAATAAGCGCGTCCTTATCCGAAATATTTGGAACATTTTTAATAGTTAAATTACCATCAGCTAGGACACAAGCCGGAATTAAAGCTACAGCACTATTTTTCGCTCCCCCAATATTAATAGTTCCCGTTAAAGTTTCTCCTCCATTAATAACAATTGTTTTCATTATTAACCTCCTTTTATAGGACTTCTTACCTAAAATATACCTATTTTTTTTTATTATGTCAAACATTATTTAAACAGATGAATTAACCCCAAAATAAAGAGCATAATTATGCCAATAAAATTTGCTAATTTACCCAAATGTTTAGTACAATACTTACCAATTGTTAATCCAAGATAAGTAAAGGAACTACTACATAAAGAAAAAATAAAACTCGCTAAAACTTGATGTGTAGTTAGGGCTGAAAAACCTAAACCTACGGAAAAACTATCGATACTTACCGATAATGCTAATAACATTAAACCAATTATAGATAAATTAACATTTATAGTCTCTTCTTTAAAATAATGATAAAATATATTAATGGCTAAAAGAATTAAGATAACCCCTAATAATTTATTAGTTGTTATACTTAATAAATCAATTATTTTAAATCCTAAAAAATTGCCTATTAAAGGCATAAAAAAATGGAATATTCCTACCAATATTGGCAATAAGAATATTCTTTTACTAGTCTTTATGGTTCCTAAAGTTAAAGACAAAGAAAAAGTATCCATTGATAAAGAAATTCCTATTAAAAAAATAGATACTATTTCTTTCATATACTCACCTATAAAAGTATATTTTTACTTTAGTTTTTTTATTAATAAAATTTAGAAATTATCTCTTTTAAATAAAAAGTATATGTTACTTCATTTAATTTATCACTTTTAGCTTCAATTAAACATAAAGGAGGAAATAATACGCACCACCAATTATCCCCTTTTCCTTCTCCAAGGGTAATAACTAAAGACTCATATTCCCCGGCAGGGTAAACTACACCATATAAACTTTTTTCCGGAAAATAATTAAGACCATAATTAACATTATATGAAACATTATATTCATCAATTATTTGTTCTATTTGAGGTATCAATTCTTTAATATCTTTTCGCGTCCTATTTAATGATTTAGAATTTACTAAAACATTGTTAATTAAGGGTTCTATTTCGGCATTAATTTGCTTTTTTATATCTTGATCATTAATACTATTACTACTCGCTATTATTCGATATCTAATTGCTTCTTTAGGAATAACAATATTATTTGTTTTATCTATTTGACTAAGAAGAACGATAACAATTAAAAATAAAACAATTATTATTTTTTTCAACACTTATCACCTATAGTAATTTAGATAAAATAAAAAATATTTATTCACTATAAATGAATAAATAACGATATAAATTACTTAAATCTTTTTCAAAAATATTTTTATATTTAGGATATTCTTTTTTTAATAAATTTTCTAATCTTTCTTTTAAAGAATCATCTATTTCAAAAGCAATAAGAAATTGACGATTTAAAATATCTTTACTATAAGCTAAAATTATTTTATAAAAATATAAACCAGCCTCGAGGGCATACAAAGCAATATGCGGTTCATATTTTTTTACTTTATAAGAAACAAACCCGTCATAAGCTATATAAGGAGGATTACTAATTATACAATCAAACTTGCCCTTAGGTTTTTTACCTATATCACCTTTTTTAAAATTAACTTTAACGTGATTATTTTTCGCATTTCTTCGAGCAAGTTTTAAAGCTTTCCTAGATATATCTATAGCGAAAACATTAGCATTTAAAGCTTTTTTTAAAGCAATAGCAATACAACCACTACCGGTTCCTAAATCAATAATATTAATTTGATGCTTAAACATTTTTTTTAAATATTTAATACTTTTTTCTACTAACATTTCCGTTTCAAAACGCGGTATTAAAACATTTTTATTTACATTAATAAGTGCATCACAAAACTCAACATTACCAATAATATATTGAACAGGATAGCCTTTATTTAATTTTATAAAAGCTTTTTTTTGCTTATTTAGAGGAACATATTTACGAATAAGTTCCTTATCATTCATAAGTTTCTCCAGCTAATTTTAATTTCAAATCTTCAGTAATTAAAGAATCAATAATCGGATCTAAATTTCCATTCATAACCCGATCTAATTCCATTATAGAAAAATTAATTCGATGATCCGTAACTCTATTTTGGGGATAATTATATGTTCTAATCTTTTCACTGCGGTCACCAGTACCTATTTTATTTTTTCTTTCGCTACCTAGTTCTTTTTCTTGCTCTTGAAGGAGGTTATCATATAACTTCGCTTTTAACATTTTCATTGCATTTTCTTTATTTTTTAATTGACTTCGTTCAGTTTGACAAGTAACAACTACTCCCGTAGGTAGATGCGTAATTCTTACGGCGGAATTTGAAGTATTAACTGATTGTCCTCCCGCTCCTGATGAATGATATACATCTATTTTTAAATCACTTTCTTTAATATCAATATTTACATCTTCTGCCTCAGGCATAACTAAAACTGTAGCCGTTGAAGTATGGACTCTACCTTGTGTTTCTGTGCTTGGAATTCTTTGAACGCGATGAGAACCACTTTCATATTTTAATTTAGAATAAACATTATCCCCTTTAACCATATATTCAATTTGGGAATATCCTCCACTAGTTCCTTCTACTTCATGCATTACTTCTATTTTCCAACCATTTTTATCCGCATAATAAGAATACATACGAAATAAATCACCGGCGAAAATATTAGCTTCATCTCCTCCAGCTGCTCCCCGAATTTCCATAATAACATTCTTGCCATCATTTTCATCTTTAGGAACTAATAATATTTCTAATTTCTTCTTTATATCACTTTCTAATACAGTTAAACGTTCAATCTCTTCTAAAGCAAAGTCTTTTAATTCACTATCATTTTCCATTTCTTTAGCTTGCTTTAAATCATCTAACACTTTTTTATATTCATTATAAACTTCTACTACTTCTTTTAAATCACTTTGTTCTTTAGATAATTTTTTTAAAGTATTAAAATCATTTAATACTTCAGGCTTTACTAATTCTTGCGATAATTCATTATATTTTGCCACAATAGCCTCTAATCTATTTATCATATAGTTCCTCCTTTTTCATTGTATCAAATATTATTGAAAAAACAAACTTTTTTTAAGCCGCACTGTTAAAAAAAGAATTAGTTACCTAACTCTTATAAATTTTGTTCTTCTTCCCCATCAATGACTACTAAATCGGCTAAATCATCTTCTTCAGTATCATCCGTTTCATCGCCTTGATCATAAAAAATATCTTCATTTGTATTTTCTTCTATATCCATATCACTTAATTCTTCTTCATCATAATCATCATCGTCATCATCTTCTATATTTAAATCGTCTAAAGTGTGCCGTGATTGTAAATCCCAGTAACCACTATCTAACATAACAAATTTTTTATTAGTAGACATTGATTCAAAAAAATCCATTATATGACTTTCTAAATATTCATCAGGCAATTGAAGAGCCTTGCAAACTTTTTTAAAAATGTCATTTAACTTCATTTTCTTTCCTGATTCTTGTAAAACATAAAAAGCTATATCATCATAACTCATTAATTCTAATTCTTCTTTAGGTATTTCACTTAATTTCATTTTTCTTCCTCCTTACATTTTTTCTGGTGGGATTACCCCTATTAAGCCAAGTGCATTTTCTAAAGTAATTTTAACTGCCTTTATTAAATCTAAATTCTCTAAAGTCTGTTTTTCATTATCCGTAAGAATCCTATTTTTACTATAAAAAGTATGAAACTCTGAAGCTAAATCATAAGCATATTTTGTAATCAAATGTGGTAGTTCTTTTAATGCTGCTGTTTTAACTACTTCAGGAAACTCATATACTTTTTCTAAAACATTATATGCATCTTGATTATCTAATGTCCGATATTTTTCAATTTTTTGATTATTTTCATTATTCTTTAATATTGAACATATTCGAGCATAGGCATAAGATACATAATAAACAGGATTTTCATTATTTTTAGCTTTAGCTTCTGTTAAATCAAAATCCATTTGAGTATCTAAACTATATCTAGAAAAGAAATAACGCGCCGCATTTACACCTACTTCATCAACTAGTTCTTTTAGTGTTACTGATTTGCCAGTTCTCTTACTCATTTTAACTACTTCGCCGTTATCTACTAATCTTACTAATTGTAATAATTTAACTTCAAGTTTATCTATATCTTTATTATAAGCCTGCATACTACTTTTTAATCTCGATACATAACCGTGATGGTCTGTTCCTAAAATATCAATCATTTTAGTGTATCCTCGACTATATTTATCCAAGTGATAGGCAATATCGGAAACTAAATAAGTATACGAGCCATCTTCTTTTTTTAAAACGTGATCTTTATCATCAAGTAAGCTGCTACATTTAAACCAAATAGCCCCATCTTTTTCATAAATGTAATTTTTATTAGCTAGGTCATCTATAATTTGGGAAGCACTATATTGAGCTATAATTTCTTTTTCACTAGTAAATTTATCATAACTAATACGATATTCTTCCAAATCATTTACAATTTTTTTAAGCAATTCTTTTGTACCTAATTCCTTAAAATAATCCAGATTTTCTGTAATTAATTTATCGCCATTTTCATCATATAATTTTTGCGCTATAGCAATAATTTCTTTTCCAAAGTAACCATTTTCAGGCATTGGGCAATCTATTCCACACAACTTTTTATAGCGAGCCAATATCGATAGCCCCAAATTAGTAATTTGACTTCCGGCATCATTAATATAATACTCTTTTGTTACATCATACCCAGAAAAAGTCAAAATACGTGCCAAAGAATCGCCATAAGCTCCTCCTCGAGCATTTCCTAAATGGAGAATACCTGTAGGATTGGCACTAACAAATTCAATATTATATTTCTTTCCTTTACCTATATTAGAACTACCATATTTATTTTTTAATTCTAAACATTGTTTTAAATTAGAAAATAAATAATCTTTTTTAACAAAAAAATTAATAAAGCCGGGCTTTTTTATTTCCATTTTTAGAATATAATCTTCTTGAATATTACTAACGATATCTTCAGCAATTTCCATAGGATTTTTACCAATATGCTTCGCTAGTTTTAAGGCAATGTTACAACTATAATCACCATTTTCTAACATTTTGGGTTTTTCAATTTCAATTACATCTTCAACAATATTAAGCTTTTTTAAACTTTCTTTTATTTGTTGTTGGAGTTTATCTTTCAATTTAATCACTCTTTCAATTCAATAATAATTTGTTTATTTTCATCCTCTAAATTATAACTCAATTTCCAAATATTATCTTGATAGTCCCATTTAGTTTGTAAACTAAATTCAAATCTTTTATCACTATCTAAAATGATTATACATAAATTATTGACAAAATCAATCCTAAATATAACAAAATCATCATTTTTTTCATAAATTTTACTTTTTAGATCTATTTTATGAATACCATATTTATTTTTTAATTCTAAAAAGTCCTCCTTTTGGTATTTAAATTCCGTAATATTTTCTTTTAAAACTAATTTATCATTATTATAAAGTGCAAGGACAATAAACAAACTATTCACCTCTTTTTTAACCCCAATTATAACATGGTTTAATTAATTTGCAAGGAAAAAATAACAAGCATTAAATAAAAAGTTAATTTCCCGATTTTTTATAACTGGGAAGTTACATTTGTAAATAACTTGTATATTTATATAA
>CANPXQ010000036.1 GCA_947586295.1 uncultured Bacilli bacterium | reverse complement strand
GCGAAAAGATATTATAGATTATTCATATGTCTTTTTCAATGTTGTTGTGTTGCACTTCATTTTTAAATTAACAAAAATGTTAAAATTTGTTAATGTTTTTGAAATATGGTACAATCAAAATGGTGATAATATGAAACTAAAACCTTGGGTTAAAGTCTCTTTAATTGTTATTGGACTTAGTTTTCTTTTATTTTTCGGAATAAAATATTTTAAAAAAGAAAATGTCCAAATAGATAAAAGTATCTTAGAAAAATATAATATACCAGAAAATAAAGCTTCTAAAACATTAGAATATGTTCTTAATAATGGTATTTATAATGAGGCTTATTTAGATGAATATGAAAAAATAAATTATGAAAATCAAGATAATTTTAGTGAAATCCTAACAACCTTTTTACCAAAGGGTTATAAAGGAGAAGAAATAAATTACTTATTTAAACTAAGTAAAACAAACTTAGATAAATTAAAAACTCAGGATTATCAAGATATCCATAATTACTATCAATTTAAAAATTTTGATGTCTTATCCTTAGAAAGATACAATAAATATTATGATACACATAACTATAGTTATGAAGATGTCGTAACATATGTTAATTTAAAACTAGATTTAAAAGCTTACTCCGATACTACAGAAGTAAATGATCCTAATAATATGTTAGTGTTAGTAAATAAATACAATTGTTTATCGAAAGATTATAGTCCAAGTGATATTGAATATGCTAAAGGAGCATATGGCAATAATGTTCCTATGCGTAAAGTTGCTTTTGACGCTTTAGAGCAACTTCAAGAAGCGGTTAAAGAGGAAGCTAATTTTGAACTATTACCAACAACAGCCTATCGTAATTATAATTTTCAAAGTAATTTATATAATAATTATGTTAAAAGTGATGGTGTTGCAGCTGCCGATACTTATTCCGCTCGGCCCGGTTGTAGTGAACATCAAACAGGATTAGCTATTGATTTAAAAAATCCCGCTTTAGGATCTAATATAAGACTTACCGATGAAAACTACACGTGGCTTAAAAATAATGCTTATCGCTTTGGCTTTATCATTAGATTCCCTAAAGATAAAGAATTTATTACAGGTTATCAAGAAGAAAATTGGCATATACGCTATGTCGGTTTAGAAGAAGCCAAAACAATATATGACAATAATTTAACTTTAGAAGAATATATTGATTTATATACTACAAGCTATTAATTCTTAGTTGTCTAACATAATTATCTAAGATTACATTAATTTCTTTTTTACTTTTCGCTTGACATAAAGCATTTTTAATTTCTTTATTATTGGGTAAGCCTTTTATGTATGCTAAAAAATGGGAACGCATTTCTAAAATAGCGCCCTTTTCTCCTTTAGCAATTATTAATTGTTCTAAATGATATTGCATCATTTTGATTTTTTCTTCTACTTTCACTTCCTTAGGATATAACCCTTTTTCTATGTAATCACAACATTCTTTTATTAACCAAGGATTTCCTAATAAGCCTCGACCTATCATAACCGCCGCACAATGCGTTTCATCAAGCATTTTTTGAGCTAAAAAACAAGAAGTTACATCGCCATTACCAATAACGGGAATATGCACATTTTCAACAACTTCTTTAATAATTTGCCAATCGGCTTTACCACTATAACCTTGAGCGCGAGTTCTAGCGTGAATGGCAATCGCTTTCGCCCCCGCTTCTTCACATATTTAGCGATTAAAACCGCATTAATATGTTCATTATCCCAACCACTTCTAATTTTTACCGTCACCGGTACCGTAACAGCTTGAACAACTGAACGTACAATCTCGCCAGCTTTTTCCGGATCTCTTAATAAAGCCGATCCCGCCCCATTTTTTAGAGCTACTTTCGGTACCGGACATCCCATATTTATATCAATCATTTTAATATGATATAAATCTACTAATTTACGGGCTGCTTTAGCCATAGTAGTTGGATTCGCTCCAAATATTTGAATGGCAACTGGCATTTTTAACTTTTCAATTCCCTTTAACATATTTAAAGTTTTTTCATTATTACGAACTACAGCCTCAGCACTAATAAGCTCACTAACAGCATAACCGGCATCCATTGCTTCACATATTTTCATATATTCTGGTGTGGTTACTCCAGCCATTGGGGCCACAACTATATTATGTTTAATAACAATATCGCCTATTTTAAAACTCATATTTTTAATATTCCTTTACTACCATTTTGAAGTAAAAAAGCATTAGCATCATCCGTATCTAAATGAACTTCAAAATAACCATTATCGGTTACCGTCACTTCAACATCAATAACTCCACTTTTTTCACCCGCCAATTTTAAACTAACAATTTCTTTATTAACAACTTTTAATTCTTCTGCTTTTTGAGGATTCATATGAACGTGTCTATTAGCAATAATACAATTATCTAACGTAACACTTCCTTTAGATGTTTCGATAGTTATTAAAGCTGCTTTAAAAACTTCACCACTTCTTCTTACGGGCGGTTCTATCCCTAAAAAACGCGCATCACTAGCACTTATTTCAATTTGATTATAATCTCTTAAAGGACCAATGATTCGCACATTTTCAAATTTACCTTTGGAGGTAAGTAAAGTAACTGTTTCATTAGCCGCAAATTGGCCTACTTGATTTAAATA
This sequence comes from uncultured Bacilli bacterium, assembly GCA_947586295.1. Taxonomy (GTDB): domain Bacteria; phylum Bacillota_I; class Bacilli_A; order RF39; family UBA660; genus Onthocola_B. The sequence continues at coordinate 5,740 of CANPXQ010000036.1, read as the reverse complement.
ATTTTTAACTGTTAATTCGTGATCAAATAACTTAGCATATGTTTCTTTATTTAAGTGTAAATGTCTAGCACTTATTCCAATACTTACTTCTATTTCCATATAATCTCCTAAATTTCTAAATAATTTATATCTTCTATTTTTTCATCTCTGATACTTAATTTAATTATATCTACTGAATTTTCGGTATCATCAATTATAACTTTATCTTTATAACTTAAAATTAAATGTTCTTCTAAATTATATCCTACATCACAATAATTTAATAAATAAGCCATTATAGCTCTTTTATGAGTAAATATTATAACGTCTCTTATTCCTTTTTTAATAATTTTATTTATATATGTTACCATTCTTTTTTTAGCATCATTTAAACTTTCACCATTATTATATTTATAATCAAAATTTTTATCTTGCATGTATCTTAACATCTTTATATTATGTCGATTCATTTCCCCAATCTTAACATCATTTAAGTCTTCATTTATATTAATAAAATTATTATTTTCCATTATAAAATATTTGGCGGTAGCCAAAGAAGAAGCAAAAGAAGAACTATATACCTCATCACAAGAAAACTGATTTTTTAAATTTTTGGCTAAGTTTTCGCCTTCAATACTTAAAGGCCGATTTTTTCTTTTTTCATCAACCGATAATATAGATTCATAATCTAATCCATTTAAGACTAAATTATTACTTATTAAATAAATATTCATCCACAGATTCCTCCTAAAATACCGTAAGAGACAATAAGCATTATTAATCCAGCCGCCACAACACCTAAAGATGCAGCTATAAATGATTTTTTCTTATCTAGTCCTAAAAGTGAGGCTATTAAAGAACCTGTCCAAGCGCCCGTAGTTGGTAAAGGTATGGCGACAAAAATAAATAAACCATAATATTTTAAAGAATCTATTTTTCCGGATTTTTTTTGAGCGTGACGTTCACACCAATTAGCAAAACGTTTTAAAAATTTTTTCTTTTTAAAATAATCAAAAATAGGAGTAATAAACCATAATATAAAAGGAATAGGAATTATATTAGCTATAATACAAATAATCAAACTAGAATAAGGATTTAAGCCGAGCAAGCAAGAAGCCGCTAACATACCTCCTCTAAGTTCTAAGATAGGTAATAATGAAATTAAAAATATCGTAATATTTTTACCTAATAAAGTAGTTCCTAAAAAACTAAATATTTTAACTAAAAAAGACACTATACTTTCCATATTATCCTCACCTTTTAAAATTATATCAAATATTTTTTAAAAAAAGAATAACTATTTAATCGTTATATTTATTAATAAGCTTTAAAGCTACTTTGATCCCATCTATACTACTAGTAGTTATTCCCCCAGCATATCCAGCGCCTTCTCCTATAGGATATAAACCTTTGATATTGCTTTCCATATTTTCATCCCTATTTATTCTAATAGGACTAGAACTTCGGCTTTCAATTATGGCAATTAACGCCTCAGCACTATCAAAACCTTTAATTTTTTGACCAAAATGAGGCATTGCTTCTAATAAAGCATCACTTAAATTTTGAGGTAATACTTCTTTAATATTACAACTAATATATTTACCTTTTATTTTTAAATTAGCAGGAATATTAGAAACTTTATTATTTTGAAAATCAATCCATTTTTGAACAGGTATTTTACCATTACCTAAATTATAGGCTAAAGATTCTAACTTTTCTTGATACTTTACACCATCAAAAAGCTTATTTCCATAAATAGACTCATCAACTGTTACAACTATAGCACTATTTGCAACCTGAGAATCTCTTTTATAATTACTCATACCATTAATACATAATTTATTAATACTGCTAGAAGAATTAACAACATAACCTCCCGGACACATACAAAAAGAATAGACGCCTTTATGATCTTTAGTTTTATAAGTTAATTTATAACTTGCCGGTGGCAAATATTTTTTAAAACTACCATATTGATTATCATCAATTAATTGTTGAGGATGCATTATTCTAATACCAACGGCAAAAGGTTTATTATGAAGAACTACTTTATTTTTATTTAACATATAAAATGTATCTCGAGCCGAATGGCCAATCGCTAGAACAACAGCATCAGCAGCCATTTTTAAATTATCGTTTAGAACTACTCCCTTAATTTTATTATCCTCTATTATTAAATCTGTAAGTTTCGTTTTAAAATAAAACTTACCTCCCATAGCAATTATCTTTTCCCGCATATTTTTAACAATTATTCTTAAATTATCCGTTCCAATGTGGGGATTATGAATATACTTTATTTCTTCATTAGCACCACATTCGATAAATTTATCCATTACTACATCAATTAAATTATCTTTATCTTTAATTAAAGTATTTAATTTACCATCTGAAAATGTTCCAGCTCCTCCTTCTCCAAAACAAACATTACTTTCACAATTAAGTTTATCATTTTGCCAAAAGGATAAAACATCATTTATTCTTTCTTCCATTTTGGCCCCTCTTTCCACTATATTAACTTGAAATCCAGCTTTAGTAAGGAAATAAGAAGCAAATAAACCTGCCGGTCCAGAGCCAATTACCCAAATTATTTCTTTTCTTTTTTTAGATTCTGGTAAAATAAATTTCTTTTCCGTATACTTTAAAACATCTATATTATTTATCTTTTTTAATAAAGAATCTTCATCTTTAAGACAAACAATTACTTCATATACATAACATATTGCTTTTTTATCTCTGGCATCTATAGCTTTTTTATGAACATAATAATTAATTATTTGATTAGGATTTATTTTTAATTTTTGAGCTATTTTGGTCTTTAATACTTCGGGACTATCTTTAGTTACTAATATTTTTATTTGTCTTACTTTAATCATTATTTTCTCCCGCTAGTAAAGCACTCATCCACGCAAAGCCCAAATTATAGCCTCCACAAATACCATCTACATCTAATAATTCTCCTGTTAAAAATAAATTTTTAACTATTTTAGATTCCATATTATAGGGATTAATTTCGCTTAAAAGAACTCCCCCTCGACAAACTTGAGAATTTTTAAAAGAACAAGTATCTTTGATCTTTACAGGAAAAGAAACTAATAAATTAACTATTTTTTCTTTAGGAGCATCATCCCATTTTACTAACAAATCTAATTTTAAAATTTTAAAAATTACCTTAACTATTTTAATATTTAAAAATTTCTTTAATATATCTACTAAATAATAATTATTATTTTTCTTATATTCATTATCTAAATAATTTAAAAAACTTTCTTTATCTTTATTAAACCAAGGAACAAAATTAATTTTAATTTCTTCTTTTTTATTATTTTTTAATCCTTCAGCCACTTCTCCACTTATATTAAAAATACAAATTCCACTTACACCATAATCGGTTAATTGAATTTCTCCTCTTTCTTCTTTTATTAACTTTTCATTTTCATATAAACTAATAATTACTTCACTTCTTACCCCTTTCCATAAAGGATAAAAATCATCCGTTCCTTTTAAAGGAACCAATGCAGGTACTAAAGGATTAAAACTATGTCCAAGTTTTTTTAATAAATCATAGCCATTGGTATTACTTTGACTATAACTACCAGTAGCCATAATAACTTTATCAGCTATATACGTATTTTTAGCTGTTTTAACTTTAAATTTACCATCTTTTTCTATATCTAAAACAGGCTCATTACAGATAACATTAATTTTTAAATCTTCTATTTTCTTTATTAAGACATTAACTAAAGTTTCACTTTGCAAAGTAAAAGGATAATAATAACCATTTATATTTTTATAAACTAATCCTAATTCTTCAAAAAACTTTAAAACACTATCCTTTTTATTTTCCCATATTATTTTAAAAATATCTAAATCCCGCGAATGATATTTTTCAATAGTTTGCTCACTATTCCAAAAATTACATCTACCATTACCAGTCACTAATAGCTTTTTTCCTAATTTAGCATTTTGTTCTAAAATAGTTACTTCATTATTATTTTCTTTACTTTTAATAGCACTTACTAGTCCTGATGCTCCACCACCAATAACTATTACCTTCATTTTTTCACCTTATCCTAAGTATAAAATATTCCTTATTTTATTGCAATCTTTTTCCCTTAACTAAAGGATTTAAATCTCTTTTTTTAATATATGGTAATTCTATATCTACAATATTCTCTTTTTTTATATTATAAAACATATCTAACATTTCTTTAATTTTTAAATTATCGGATGCTTCTAATAATTTAAAAATATCTATTTCTTTTTTAAAATATAAATCTTCATAACTATATAAATTATTAAGAATACCTAATCTAGTTATATTAGCGAGTAACTCCATCATATAATTATCTTCCCTACAATGACATACTATATCAATATTATTACTTACTTTTAATACTTCTTGAGCTACTAATAAATTATTAAATCCCAATTCATTATCATATATAGTAAGAGAATCTAATATTTCTTTAATCTTTTTTTCATTTAGTTCCTGCGTCCATAATGCTCCAGTTAAAATTATTCCATCTAATCTATCAGCGCATAATTTTGGTCTTTTATTATCTACCAAAGGATATTTTTTATAATTAATATCTTCTAAATTTAAATTATCTACCATTAAAGATTTTTTTAAATATTTATCTTTATCTAATATTAATTGGGTATATTTTTCCGTACTTTCTTGCGTTGCATAATCTTTATTCATATAATCAATAACGTGAGAAAAACAAGGAGTAGCTATATCGTGAAATAAAGCAGCAATGGTCATTTCTTTATTATGAGTATATTTATAAGTTAATAATGCAGTTGTTAATGAATGATCATACCTAGTTATTTTTTCCTTAAAGTTATATATTTCTTTTGAAGCATAATCCATACCACAAAAATAAGTGATACCTTTTAATCTAACTAAACTTGGTACCACTAAATACTTTTCTAAAAACTCAGGTATATCTTTTAATAGACTAAGATAATATTCATACATATTTATCACAGCTATTTATTATACACCATTATATCAATATTTCAAATGTTCTATTGTTAATACACTATTATCAGTAAACCAGCCTAACTCATCTTTATTTATGGTTACTTTTAATTCTGAATTAGTATTACTAAACATATTATCATATTTTTCTAATTGTCTAAATGTAGCATTAGTCATATCTATAGTGGTTAAATATCTTGTATATGCAAACATTCCTGACATATCAGTTACATTATGAGTATCCCAAGTGCTTAAATTTAAACTTTCTAATTTAATTTGTCTAAACATACCTGACATATTGGTTACACTTGAGATATCCAAATTTTCTATACCTAATATTTTTGTTCCTTCATAAACAGAAAACATCTCTGACATATCAGTTACATTATGGGTATCTATTTTGCTTACATCATAATTATATGTTGTCCAACTAAATAAACCGGACATATTCTCAACATTTGAAGTATCCCAGTTACTTATATCTGGTATTATAGAACTATCGACTGCATCAAACATATCTGCCATATCGATTACATTATGAGTATCCCAGTTACTTATATCTCCTACTGTTGTTAATGAACTTGCACTTCGAAACATCTTTGACATATTTTCTACTTTTGAGGTATCCCAACCACTTATATTGCCAATATCAGTTAGCTTAGATTGCATAAACATAGATGACATATCAGTTACACTTGATGTATCCCAGTTACTTAAATCTAGTTTGGTTAATTTACTACTATAAAACATACTTGACATATTTTCTACTTTTGAGGT
>CANPXQ010000035.1 GCA_947586295.1 uncultured Bacilli bacterium | reverse complement strand
CCACCTGCTAAATTATAAGACCTTCCTGGTCGCACTATATATATATATATCAACGACTTGTTTTTAGTTTAAAAAAAACTTTACAAAAAGTGTAAAGTTATTTAAATATATCTAATACTGATGTAATCATATCAATATTATCAACAATATTTACTAATTTATCTGTGGGACGTTCTTTATATTTTTCTTTCATTTCTTCTTTAAAATTATTAAATGACTTAGTATTACGATTTAAATCTTTAAAGTAATAAGAATTTTGTTTTAAATAATTATATTCTTTTTCGTTTTCTCGAAAATTAATAATATTAATTAATTGCATTTAATCCTCAAAAAATTTATTTAATGGTCTAGGTGACAAGGGACCTTTACTTAAATTAGTTGTCGGTACTTCATTTATTTTTTTTGTAGTAAAGTCTTGAACTAAATCTAAAGCTTTTTGAGCCGTATTAATATGATTTTTTAAAGAACTCATATCAACATTCTTAACCATATTAGTAATTTTATTTAATCCATCAGATATATTAATTGTACTTCTATCTTTATATTTATCCCAAATACTAGCATCTTCCCCATATAAATCATAGATTTCATAAAATTTTTGCCAAGTCATATCATTATTTTCTACATAAGAAATTAATTCTGGTCTATTTTTAATAAAATTACGAAATTCTTCTTTTTTATTCATACTATTCACCTATTTTATTTTATGAATTAAAAAGAAAATAAATTTCTATATTTTAAAGTTTTCTTTAAAATCAGCGAAAGATAATTGTTCTTCTTTTAGCGGCGTAGGTTTTGTTTCTACTTCTTTTTTTAAAGAAATTAATGATTTTTTTAAAGTAACTAAATCATATTTTTTCTTAGTTATAATACTTCCTGTACTTGTTATATCCATAATAGGAATATCACTATTTTTTAGTTCAACTAAATCATTATCAAATTTTAAAATATTAATATCCTTACTATCGGTTAAAAAACTACTTACTATTTTATAATCTTTAGATTTAGTTTTCTTATATAACATTGTTCCTTTCTTAGCCCGTGAAAGATTAGTTAGATCAGCTAATTTTATTCTTTTACCTGTACTATAGTTAGTATAAATATTTAAATATTCCTTATCATTACTAATAGTAGATGCATAAACTACTTCATCTTCTTTTAAATTGATACCCTTTACTCCACTAGCTTTAGGACCAACAACCGGAATTTCATTGGCGAAATATTTTAAATAATAACCATTATGGGTTACCCATAAAACTTCATCTTTAGCTATCGTAACATTTATAAGTTCATCATCAGTTTTTAATTTAATAGCTGTTAAAGGTTTATTATATCTCGTAACAATTAAACTTTTTAAAGGTACTTGTTTAACCATTCCTTTTTTAGTAAATAAAACAATATTATTTTCTTTTTCTCTTAAAATTATACTCGAAATTATCTTTTCTTCTTCTTTAATCATTACAATATTACTAATATGTTTACCTAATTCTTTCCATTTACATTCACTAATTTTATGAACTGGAACGTATAAATAATTACCTTTATTAGTAAATAATAATAACGTATCTAAAGTACTACAACTAAATTTATTAGTTATGAAGTCTCCCGGTTTAATAGTTGTTTCTTCCGCATTTGTTTTATAACTTTTAAAGCTTACTCGTTTAACATAACCTTCATTAGTTACCACAACTACGACATTTTCATCATTAATCATTTCTTTCATATCGAGTTTTATTTCCGTTATTTCCTTTTTTATTTCGGTTTTACGAGCTACTGCATAATTTTTCTTTATTTCCCGTAATTCATTTTTCATTACATTTTTTAATTTTTCTTCATCATTTAATATTTCTTCACAAAGGGCTATTTTTTGTTTTAGATTTTCCCCTTCTTCTTCTAAAATAGCGATATCGGTATTAGATAAACGATATAATTGAAGGGTCACAATAGCTTCTGCTTGTTCCATTGAAAAATTAAATTTAGCCACTAAATTTTCTTTTGATTCTTGTTTATTTTTACTATGACGAATAGTTTTAATAACATCATCTAAAATAGAAATTGCTTTTATTAAACCTTCAATAATATGATAACGTAATTTATATGTTTTTAATTCAAATTCTGTTCTTTTTAAAATAACTGTTTTATCGTGAGATATATAAGCATCTAAAATATCTAAAATGCCTAAAGTTTTTGGCGTCCGATTGACTATCGCGACCATATTATAGTTATAGGATATTTGTAATTCCGTATTTTTAAGTAAATAATTTAAGATTGCTTCGGGATTAGCACCAGATTTTAAATCAATCGCTATCCGTAGTCCTTCACGGTCAGTTTCATCTCTTACTTCACTTATGCCATCAATTTTTTTATCAATTCTAATTAAATCAATTTTTTGAACTAAAAGACGTTTATTAACTTCAAAAGGTACTTCACTAATAATAATTTGATTTTTACCTTTTTCCTTGACAATATCTATTTTACTACGAACAACAACTCGACCCCGCCCCGTTTTAAAAGCATCAATTATGCCATCAATTCCTTCAACAATACCTCCGGTTGGAAAATCAGGGCCTTTAACAATATCCAAAATTGTTTCTAGACGACAATTAGGAGAATCAATTCTTTTAATTGTCGCTTCAATAATTTCTCCTAAATTATGAGGCGGAATATTTGTGGCATAACCAGCAGAAATTCCCGTTGCCCCATTTACTAAAAGATTAGGAAATTTAGCAGGTAAAACAGTGGGTTCTAAAAAACGGTCATCAAAGTTAGGGGCCCAAGATACGGTCTCTTTATCTAAATCTTTTAATAATTCTTCACTTATTTTGGAAAGTCTTGATTCGGTATAACGATAAGCCGCCGCAGGATAACCATCCATTGAACCATTATTACCATGAACATCAATTAAGATGGTATTTTGTTTCCACCATTGGCTCATTCTAATTAAAGCATCATATACTGATGAATCTCCGTGAGGATGAAATTTACCTAAAACGCCTCCAACTGTATAAGCACATTTTATATAAGGTTTATCAAAAGTATTATGTTCATCGTACATATAATATAAAATTCTTCTTTGAACAGGTTTTAGTCCATCACGAACATCCGGAATAGCGCGGTCTAAAATAATTTCTTTCGCATATTTACCGAAACGATCACCCATAATATATTCTAAAGCATAATCTTCAATTTTTTTTAAAGTATTTTCCATTTTTAACTCCTGTAATCGTCTTCCATTGTAAATTCCACATTTTCATTAATCCATTCTTTACGTGGTTCTACTTTATCTCCCATTAAAACATTAACCCTTTTTTCAGCGAGAGAGGCATCATTAATACTTACACGAATCAAACTGCGGGTATCGGGATTCATTGTAGTTTCCCAAAGTTGTTCGGGATTCATTTCCCCAAGACCTTTATATCTTTGAATTGTATATTTACCCGTATTATTTCTTTTTATTTCTTCTAATTCTTCATCGGTATAAGCATAATATCTTTTTTTACCATATTCTAATTTATATAATGGTGGCATAGCAATATAAAGTTTACCTTGCATAATAAGATCACGCATATAACGATAAAAAAATGTTAAAAGTAAAACTTGAATATGGGCACCATCAACATCGGCATCGGTCATAATAATTATTTTATCATAATTAGAAAATGTGGCATCAAAACTTTGACCTACACCCGCGCCAACAGTATGAATAATGGTATTAATTTCTTCATTTTTTAATAATTCATCTAAAGTGGATTTTTCACCATTTATTACTTTACCTCTTAAAGGCAATATCGCTTGGAATTTACGATCCCGTCCTCCAATAGCCGAACCACCAGCCGAATTACCTTCCACTAAAAACAATTCATTTATTTTGGAATTTTTACTTTGCGCAGGGGCTAATTTACTCGATAAAAGTTTTTCTAACTTACTTTTATTTTTCCCACTGCGGGCTTCTTCTCGTGCTTTTCGAGCTGCTTCTCTAGCCACTTTACTTTTTAAAGCTTTATCTAAAATAGTTAAAGCTACTTCTTTATTTTCTTCTAAATAAAATTTTAAAGCTTCATATGTAATACTTTCAGTTACACTACGTGCAATTGGAGTACCAAGTTTACCTTTTGTTTGGCCTTCAAATTGCAATAATTCTTCAGGTATTTTTAAAGAAATTACAGCTGACAAACCTTCTCTAACATCTGCCCCATCTAAAGAACCATCTTTTGCCTTAAATAGATTATTATTTTTAGCATAATCATTAAAAGCTTTGGTAATACCAGTTTTAAAACCAATTTCGTGAGAACCACCATCAACAGTTTTAACATTATTAACAAAAGATAAAATAGATTCATTATAAGTATTAGTATATTGTAAAGCAATCGCTACTTCTATTTTTTCTTTCACATTCGTAAAACTAATAACTTTATGAAGCGTTTCTTTATCTTCATTCATATATTCGACAAATGAAGTTAATCCATTTTCATAATGATATTTTTCTGCTTTTTTATCTGCTTCATCGATTACTTCAATCGTTAATCCATTTTGTAAAAAAGCTGTTTCTTGCATTCTTTCCGCAATAGTTGTAAAAGAAAAATTACAATTTTTAAAGATTTCGGGATCAGGTAAAAATTTAACAATCGTTCCTGTTTTATTACTTTTACCCATTACTTTAAGAGGAGTTTTAACCTTGCCCCCATCGGCAAATTCCATCATCCAAATTTGATTATCTCGGTAACTGATAACTTGCATATATTTACTTAAGGCATTAACAACACTCGCCCCAACACCGTGCAAACCTCCAGATACTTTATAACCTTCTTCCGTAAATTTACCTCCCGCGTGCAAAATAGTATAAATAACTTCTAAAGCACTTTTACCAGATTCGTGCATTCCCGTTGGAACTCCCCGCCCATTATCGGCCACTGTAACAGAATTATCTTTATTTATAATTACTTTAATATAATTACCATAACCATTAATAACTTCATCAATTGAGTTATCAACAATTTCCCAAACCAAATGATGCATTCCTCTTTTATCCGTGGAACCAATATACATCCCCGGCCGTTTCCGAACTGCTTCTAAACCTTCTAAGATTTTAATTGATGTTTCATCATATTTTGCCATATACTATTCACCTTAATAATTATATCAAGAAAAAAGGACTAAAATCAACTTTTAATCCTTTTTTGGACATTTAATTTTTTAAATCGTAACTTTCCCCTTCTATCGAATCTAAATCAATTCCGAATGTTGGTTTTTCAACTTCTTCAACCACTTCTTCTTTTTTAACAGCTTTTAAAGTAGGTAAATCCATATCCATATCTTCTACTTCCTTTTTAGGAACAAATACACTACTAAATACTTGAACATTATCTTTAACTTCATTATTCTCTTTTAAAGGTAAATCTTCTTTTTTAGGAAGGGTAATTTCTTTAAATTCTTTTTTAATATTTTCTAAATCATTTAAATCTTTTTCTAAAGCCTTACTTAATTCATCAAAATGATTTTCCTCTTTTTCTTCTATTAAGGTATCTACCTCTAAATTGTTATTTTTCTCTGGAGTAAAAACAGTTTCGACAACATTTTCCGGTTCGGGAATTTGTTCTTCTTCCTTTTTTTCTTCTACTTCTACTTTTAGACTTGCACTTTCTTCTTTAAAAGCATCATTTTCTTTAATTAATTCTAATCTTTTTGTTTCTTGTAACTTCTTATCTTTCTTCCCCATAAATAAAACGATAAAAAATAAAATAACTAGAATAACTAAAATAATAGTTAAATATAAAGTAAAATGCTCATTATTAAATAAATTATATATAAAGTTTTTCACTTAATACACCTCTTTATTCTTATATTTAAAATATTACCAAAATATCCCTAAAAAGTAAATATTTTTTCCTAAATTTACAAAATTTAAACGTCAAAAATACTCTAATAAAAAATGGAGAAAACTCCATTATTTATATCTATTCATTTGGGCCATTACTTGTTTAACTTGTTTTTGACTTGGTTTTCGTCCCATACTACTCATCATTACTTCAATCATTTTTTCATTAATTGGCGGATTCTTTTCCATTTGTTTTTTAAATAATAATCTCGCTAGGAAAAAACCAATAATTAAACCTATTACTAGACCAACAATTAAATATAAAATTAATTTGCCCATTTATTTCACCTCAGTTTTATTTTACTATAAATTCTTTTATTTAACAACTAACTAATTTAGAAATCCAAAAGTAATCACGATTTTGAAAATCACAAACAAATAAATCGTTAGTAGGTAAGAAGGTTGAAATGTTTTTCGCTAAAACATTAGTCGTCATTAATATATGCGTATTTTTAACTACTATATTAGTTTCTTCTATTCTATATTTATTAAATATACGATGATTATTACCTATTTTCATATAAAAATCATTATCTTTATTTTTTTCATACAAAAGTTTATTATAGGCATAAGTATCTATTTTTTCACTTACACTTTCTAATAGTTCTTTACCCATATTAATATTTTCTTTATCCATTAAATAAATACTTTCTAAAGTTTTATATAAAGTATATGGTTTTTCCTTTAAAAGAATACTTAATTCTTGATTAATTTTAAAAATATAAAACGTTCGCATATTATCACCAAGTATATTGTACTAAATGATTATGCTAAAAATTGTCGAATTTTAGATTAAATCAATAATTTCTAATTCTTCTAAATAAGTCGCTATTTTTTCTAAAATATCATTTTTAGTATACTTTAAGTATTTAGCAAGTTCGGTCTTTTTACCACTAAGACCAAATTTATTAATTCCAAAAATATATTCTTTACGAGTTGCAAAACGATTCCAAATTAAACTACTACCGGCTTCAATAACAAAAACAGGCGCATCTTTTGGTAAAAGTTGTTCTTCATATTTCGGATTTTGTTTTAAAAATAATTCCATACTAGGCATTGATACTACCCGAACATCCCGACCAGCAATAAACAAATTTTGAGCAATTTCTAAAGCCATTTCGACTTCACTACCAGTAGCAATAATAATACCATCTAAATGATATTTTTCCTTACGAATCATATAAGCACCATATTTAACAAACTTTGCATTTGTAAATTTATAGCGGGATTTTTCTTCTTTACTGATAACTAAGGCCGTAGGGCAATTATTTCTTAATATATATTCCCAAGAACCCATAATTTCGTTAATATCGGCCGGCCGAAAAGTAATAAGATTGGGAATTAATCTTAAGGATGCTAATTGTTCTACAGCTTGATGGGATGGACCATCCTCACCAACATAAAAAGAATCATGCGCAAAAATGTAAGTCACGGGTAAATTCATTAGCGCACTCATCCTCAAAGATGGTCTTAAATAATCACTAAATGTTAGAAAAGTCGAACCAAATACTTTTAAATTAGATAAAGCTAAGCCGTTTAAAATTGCACCCATAGCATTTTCTCTAATTCCAAAATAAATATTTTTGCCCAAAGGATTATCCGCACTCATAATACTAGATTTACTTAAATTAGTTTTGCAAGATGAAGCTAAATCGGCACTACCGCCTAAAAAGAATGGACTTTTAGGAGAAATAAAATTCATAATTTTTTCATTACTTAATCGTAATTCTTCACGATAATCTTCACTAATTTTAAATTTAGAATTATCAAAATCCATCGTAAAAATATTTTTTTCTAATAAATTTAGTAAATTATGTAATCCTTCATTTTCCCCTTCTAAAATATGATTATATTCTTCTAACCAACTTTTATATTTTTTATTAACCCGACTTAATATTTCATCTTGAAAAGTTTTTATTAATTCTTCATTCACACTAAAAGAAACATCCGTAAATCCCAATTTTGCTTTAACATTTTCTAAATCAGTTTTACTTAAAGGCTTACCGTGAACTTTATTAGTATTTTCTAAAGAACTACCATAACCAATTATCGTATCGACAATAATAATCGTGGGTCTTTTACTTTTTTTGGCATCAGCTAAAGCATCTGATATATCATTATAATTATTACCATTTTTAACTCTTATAATATTAAAATCTAAAGCTTCAAAACGTAATTCAATATCTTCTTTGGTTGTATAAGTTGTACTACTATCTAAACTAACAGCATTATGATCATAGATAACAATTAATTTATTCAAGTTTTGGATACTAGCAAAAGACAAAGCTTCATAACTAATACCTTCCATCAAATCACCATCACCACATAAACAATAGGTATAATAATCAATTAATTTGCTATTAGCTTTTTCTTTTTGAGCGATAGATCTTAGGTAACGTTCAGCTAGAGCCATACCAACAGCATTAGCCACTCCTTGACCTAAAGGACCAGTTGAAACATCTACTCCCGGAGTAACTTTATATTCGGGATGTCCTGGAGTTAGAGAGTT
>CANPXQ010000034.1 GCA_947586295.1 uncultured Bacilli bacterium | reverse complement strand
ACCAAGTTATAATGGTAGTCAATATAATGGCCAAATGTGTGAACAAAATTCCGATCGGCAATTTGGAGACCATTTAATATGTCTTTCGCCAGGATTACAAACTTTAAATGGGGAAGAAGCTTTGGCTTATTCGCGAAATAGACATTTATATATTGGGGGAGATTTAGACAGAATTCGGCATCAACAACAAGTAGTAGAAGCTATTGCACGTAAATTACTTAATTTTTCAACCTTTGCAGATTTTAAAAAAATAATTGATGCTATTAGTAAAAATATATCCACTAATATGAGTACGGATAAAATATTATCTGGTTATAATGTTGTCAAAGAAATGGTTTTGAATGCTTTAAATGGCGAAGAATTTATAAATATTAATAAAGCTACTTTGGAAACTTATAGTTTACCAGTTTATTTACCTAATTCGGGTACTTATACTTCAGCCCAAGGTTATTATGTTGATAGTTTAGATGATATAAAAAATAATTTAAAAAGAATTTTAGAAGGTAGTACAACTGTCGATGTAAAAGATTTTACATTCAATATTAATGAAGAATATAGTATTCCCGTTATAGGTAAAGGAAAGAAAAATGTAAAATCTTTAGAACTTATGCCTAATTTAATTGGCTCAAGTGTATCTAAAGCAGAAGAATTTTGTAATACGCATAATATAATTTTAACTAAAGAATATGTTAGTGGAAATGATGCTCACCACAATGCGGATGTAGCAGTTGGTTTAATCGCTGATCAAAGTGTTCAAATTGGTACTTTATTAAATAATGTAACAGAATTAACTATATATATATCTAATAATACCCCAAGTAATTCTTCTACTAATAATAAAGACAATGAAAAAACAGATGCCGAAAAAGAAGAAAAGCCAAAAGAAGATGATACCGATTTAAGTAACTTTAACTTATTTTAAAGTTGCTTTTTTGGTTTTTGTAATTATAATAATGATTGTTTTTGGGGGTATGTATGGAATATATCAATATAAATTCGAGCGATTTAGAAAATTTAACTTTTTGGGCTGGTGGGGAATCAAAATTATATTTTTTAGATAATGCTACCTTATTAAAAATATATAATTCCAGTCTTTGGATTGAGTTAGTTTATGCTAAAGAAGAGGTCATTACGGCTTTAAATGCAGATGTTTTTGTGAAAAATAAAGCCCTAGTAATTCCAGAAAAAAAGTAATTTTAGATGGTCAATTTCGGGGACACACTTTAAAATATATACCGCATAGTATAAATCTTAAAAAAATATTACATAATAGTGAAGAACCTCTAGCTTTTAAATTAAAACTATTAAAGGAAGTATTAAATATTATTAAATTCTTTGATCAAGATAACTCGCTTATTATTTTAAATGATATTCATGAAGGGAACTTTATTTGGGATATGGAAAAAGAACAAGTTTTAGCCATAGACTTAGATAGTGCCTATAATCGCGGTGGTTTTGTTCAACCAACGCTAAATATTAATAATAATATATTAAGTTATCTACCTTATGAAGAAAAATATAATATAAAATATTTAATGGCCACGCCAAATCATAATACTATGTATGCTTGTTTTATTTATATGTTAATAAATTCTTTATTAAGTACAAAAATATCTTCTTTTACCCCAAGTAAATTAGATTCTATTTTAGATTATTTCACTAAAAAAGGTTTAGCTAAAGAAGTAATTAAGGCAATGTCTACAATTTTTACACCACGAGATAATTATTTTTATTCTGAATTTTTAGATTTAATAGATCCCGAAATTAATTACCAATTAAAAAGAAAATAAAAAACGAAAAATTATTTTTTCTTTCGTTTATTATTTTTCTTATTGTTTTTCTTTTTTCGACTTGTTCTTTTCTTTTTGGTAGGTGCTTTATAGCCATTACGAAGCGATGTCGAATTATTTTTCTTTTTAACTTGCTTGTTTTTATTTTTAGAATTATTTTCTTTATTTTTATTTTGTAATTTATCTTGATTAATTAAAGATTTATTTTTGCTTTTCTTAGGTTTAGATATAGGTTTATTTACTTTTAAATTAATAGTTTCTTGTTTTATGAATTTTCTTTTTTTATCTAAATTTTCTAAAAAGATATTACATATATACATAATAATAAAGATAAAGGCTATTAAATATATACCTATTAAAATAATAAATAAAATATCTATTCCATTAAATCTTTCCATAAATTCTCCACATATTCATAATTATATTATAAAATTTGTAAAATTAATAGTAAAATTGCTGTTAATTTTTAAAATTTAGAGGACAATTATTTGGTAAATAATTAATCTTTTGATATACTTATTATGTATATGCATAAGGAGAGTGATATAATGAATAAAAAATTATTTGGTTATTACTTTTTGTTATGCTTTTTTCTATTACTTTTAAGGTAAAGGCTACGGAATATACTTTTCGGGTTAAAGTAATAAATGATGGTACTAATCTTAGAGAAGGAACGGGTAGTAATACCCAAAGAATAGATACTTTAGATAAATTTGATTATTATGAAATGGTAAGTAATACATTATATATAGATACGAATAATAATAGTAAGTGTAGTAAAGGTTGGTATAATATTATTTATTATACCGGCAAAACGGGTTATGTTTGTGCCGATGATGTGGAAGTAATAAATTCCTATGCTAAAGATACAGCTACACCTACTAGTCAATGTGAGCAAGATTTAAAAACGGCAGGATTTCCTTCTAGTTATTGGGGAGGATTATGTAGTTTAAAAGAAACCCATAAAAATTGGAATTTTCAAGCTATTAATACTAATTTAGAATGGTCTTATGCGGTGGAAAAAGAAAGTACTTGTGGGAAAAATTTTATTCAATCAAGTATTTATGATAAAACTTTTTTAGATAGTAGTTGTACCTTAACTTCCCCAGGTAATTATGTGGCGCCATCTCAAAAAGGTGTAGCTTATTATATGGACCCTAGAAACTTTTTTACGGAGAAATATATTTTTCAATTTTTAGATCAATCATATGATGCGTCTTTAAAAAGCATTTATCCTGAAACTATTCGTTCGATTATTGCCCCTACGAAATTTTATGAGGCTCATAAAGATAAGGGGATTGTTGATATTATTGCGAAAATAACTTCTGCTTCGCCAATTGCAATGGCTAGTCGTATTCGTAATGAATTGGGCAATGGAACATCTTTAGAAAACTTATGGCGGGGTGTATATCCTAATTATGAAGGTTATTATAACTTTTATAACTGGGGAGTTAGTGATAGTTGTGTTCGCGATTATGGAACGACTTTATGTGGCTTAAAAAAAGCTAAAGAATATAATTGGTATGGTATTGAGACTGCCATTATAAATGGTGCTGATACGATTGCGGCTTCTTATATTCAAGTTGGTCAATATACAAATTATTTTCAAAAATTTAATTTAGTACCAACTACGATTTCCAAAAGATTTACGCATCAATATATGACTAATTTACCGGGGCCAATGAGTGAGTCTAAAATTTCTTATGATACTTATGTCAAAAATAATCTTTTGGATATTAATTTAAATTTTAAAATTCCGGTATTTAATAATATGGATACGCCAATTGTTAATAGTAGTAATGGAGCAATAGAAAGCGAAGCTAATGGGCTAGGTAATATTGATATTGCAACAATTATTACATCAAGTGGTTATAGCTATTCCAATGGTTATCTTTTAGGAGCTAAAGAAAATACGGATGTATCCGATATTAAAGAGGCTATTGAAGCTGTAGGGGGTAGTAATTCGGCAAGTATCCAAAATCAAGATGGTGTAACGGTTACAAGTGGAGCTGTTGCTACTGGTTTTAAAATCACAATAGCTAATAGTAATGGTAGTCAATCTTTAACTATAGTTGTTAAAGGGGATTCATCCGGTGATGGTAAAATTAATGCTTTAGATTTATTACAAGTTCAAAAATATATTTTGGGAACATATACTTTAGAAGGAGCATCATCTATTGCTGCCGATCCATCCGGTGATGGTAAAATTAATGCTTTAGATTTATTACAAATTCAAAAACAAATATTAGGTACTTATACTATATCATAAAAAGGAGTTGAAAAATAATGAGGTTAAAACATATTGTATTTAGTATTTTATTACTTTTAGTATTTCCTTTATCAGTCTTAGCATCTTCTGGTAAAATTACGGTTTCTGGTCCTAGCCAAGCTGTAGTTGGAAACACTATTACAGTTACTGTAACTTTATCTAGTAGTACTAGTATTGGTTCTTGGGAAATGGATTTAGATTATAATAAAAGTTATTTACAATTAACTTCTAGTACGGGAGAAGCAGGTGGAACCGGAATGGTTAACTCTTCTGCGGGGACTAAAAGTGTCAAATATACTTTTAAATTTAAAGTTTTAAAAACAGGTTCCACTACTATTAGTGTTCCTAGTTATGATGTTTATGCTAATGATTTTTCTTCAATGAATATTACCCCGACTAACCGCACCATTAAATTAATAACCCAACAAGAATTAGAAGCTAGTTATTCTAAAAATAATGATTTAAGTAGCTTATCTGTTGAAGGCTATGAGTTAACTCCAGAATTTAATAAAGATACTTTAGAATATGGTATAACTGTTCCCGAAGATGTTAAACAAATTAATATTATCGCTAAAGCCAGTGATTCTAAAAGCCAAATAAGTGGTGCTGGAAGTTTTGAAGTAACTAGTGGTATAAATAGTTTTCCTGTTGTTGTAAAGGCGGAAAATGGTAGTGAAAAAACATATACGATTAACGTTGAAGTAAAGGATGCTAACCCTATTAATGTCTCTATCGATGGGGAGGCATTAACAGTCGTAAAAATTAAAGAATATTTACCGGTAATGGCTAATTATCAAGAACATACAGTTAAAATAAATGATTTTGATATTCCCGCATATTACAATGAAAATACTAATATTGTTTTAGTAGGTTTAAAAAATAGTGCCGGAGTAGTTAATCTTTATATTTATGATGAAGAAAAAAATACTTATGAAATATATAAAGAAATTGGTATTAATAAAATAATGATTTATCCTTTAAATGTCGATAAAGAATTAACAAATTATCTAAAAGGAGAAATAACAATAAATGATAAAGTAGTATCGGCATACTTTTTAAATGAAAATTCCCGGTTTGTTATTATTTATGGCGTAAATGTGGAAACTGGTGAAGAAGGTTTTTATAAATATGATAAACAAAATGAAAATGTTATGCTTTTAGATGAAGAAAGTTTAAGTACTTTTAATGATATGTTAAAAGACCTAAATTCTAAATGCCATATCTTTATGTATATAATAATTGGTTTTTTAGGAATATTTATTATCCTTTTAATTATTATATTTAATATATTAAAAACTAAAAAAACGAAAAAAAATAAGAAAAGTGAAGAAAAGATGAAAAAAGGTTTAAAGCAAGAATAAATCTTTTTTTCTTAAGAAAAATGTTATATAATATTCATCGAGGAAGTTGATAATATGGATAAAAGCTACTTAGAATTAATTAAAAGTTTAAAAAAAGAAGAACTTTTAAAAATTGTTAATTTATTTCATCAATATTGTTTAATTTACAATTATCCTGTTTCTATTACTATTAGCAAAGCTAAAAAAGAAGATATTATTAACTATATATTTGCTAAATTAGATATCTATGTAAAATGTATTATAATGAGTATGGATACTATAGAGTTTAAGCAATTGAAGAAAACTAAAGAATATTATATTCCTACTTTTATAGATAATTATTTAATTATTAATAACATCTTAACTTTAGATGTTAAAAAGATAATTAATAAATATTTAAAAAATAAAAAAGTAGTAGCTAAAGTAAAAGCTAATCGGAAAATATATAATATTGCCTCAGGAATTATGATATGTTATGGAGCTTTAAAGACAACTACTTTTAAAGAATTAATCGGGGAAGAAGCTTTTTTATTAGTAGCCATTAGAAAAAATAGCAACTATACAATTTTGGATGATAAAATCATCGTTAATAAATTAACTAATAAAAGGAAAATTAATAAATATGTAAAGAATTTAAATATTCGGAAATTTAGTAAATCGGAATATGAAAAGATAGGTAAAAATACCTATCATCATAGTTTTAATGCTTATAAAAAATTAATTAAAGTATTAAAAAGTAATTATTTATTTAAACAAAAAGATATATCTTTTTTAGATCAAGTTATTATTATTCCTTATTTATATAATAATACGAAAGAAGAAAGCCTAGCTTTTAATAATTTAAATCAAATTATTGATAATTATTTTGAATTTGGAACGTCAAAATTAAAAGAAAGAATTATCAGTAGTATAAAATTAATTAAAGAAGAATTTCCTTTATGGGAATATCGGGGAAAAAGTTTAAAGGAGGAAAGCAATGACTAAAGCAAATATTTTAAATATTGGATTAGGTGCCTTAATAGTTACATTTAGTGTTATTTATTTTATTATCGCTAATAAGATATCTTATAATTTTAAAGGGGATTTTGTTAGTGATTTATATGATTTAAAAATGGAAGCTATAAGTACTCAAGCTCAAATATATGGGGAAAATAACCAAGATTTATTTAATGAAGAAAAAGATGTATATATTACGGTGGATGAATTAGCTCAAAATAATTATGTTATAAATAGTGAAGGAAAAGTTATTGATCCTCGTGATGAAACCAAAACTTTAAACGATTTAAAAATAAAATTAACTAAACAAGATGATAAAGTTGTAGCTAAGATATTAGGTTAATTATGGCTATAACAAAAACGGATTTTATTAATTATACAAGATGTAGTCGATATGCGGCTCTGGATGAAGTAAGAAATGAAAAATACGATGCTTTTATTTCCTATGAGGAATACAAAGAGCAAGAAAAAAAAGAACATCTTAAAGATTTGTTAGGCAATATGTTTGCTGATGAAGAATATACTATTGATTTAACTAAAAAAGAAAATAAACAATTAGAAGCTCTAATGCCTTTTTATAAGCAAGTAGAAATGGAAGCGGGAATATTAGTGGAAAAGTATTTTGCTGGTAAAAGTGTTTATGCTGAGGCAACTAAAAATCAAGAGTCTTTTGAATTTAATCAAAATGGGATTAAATATATTTGTTATGTAGATATTTATAATGAAAATTCGCAAGGTTTAAATATTATTGAAGTAAAGGCTACAACTAGTAATAAATATTATAATTTACAAAGTAATTATTATCGCAAGGATAAATATTCTATATTTTATTTTGATAAAGAAAAGAATACTTATTTTTTAAAAGATGAAATAGATTATCCTATAACTGATGAGATGCCTTTAGAAAAATATGAAAAAGAAAAAAATAAATTGTTTGATCGTTATACTGATGTGGGTAAATATGTATATGATTTAGCAATTCAAAGATTTTTTTTAGAAGGGGAATTTAAGTCTAGTAATAATCCTAATATTGATAATGTCCACTATTATTTAGCAGTTTTAAATCATAATTATGTTTTTGATGGAACTTATAATATGGATAAACCGGTATATCATCAAGATGCTACTGGCAATGAATTAATTACTTTTATTGATTTAACTCTTGTTACTAAAAAGTATCAAGACCTTATTAAAAGTGATGCTTTAAAATTGGAAAAATATTTATTTGAATTAGATGCTAGAAAAACTAAATTAGGGATTTGGTGTGCACGTAAAAAAATGCAAGAATGTCCTTTTTTATCTACGGTTTGTGGTCGCGATATTCCTTTAAAAAATTCTAGTTTAAATTATTTAAATAATGGGTTTGGTTTTAAAAACGAATTTAATGAGACAATTAAAGGTTTAGATTTAATTAATGAAGGTTATCTTAATATGTTAGATATACCAGAATCTTGGATTAAAAATAAAAAACATTTTATTCAAAGAGATGCTTTAGCGTTTAATAAAGAATATATTGATAGTGAAAAAATAAAAGCCGGAATTGAGTCTATAAAATATCCTATATATCATTTAGATTTTGAAACTATGCCTTGTCCCTTACCACGGTTTAAAGGTGAAAAGCCTTATACTCAGTCACCTTTTGAATTTTCTTTACATATTGAAAGAGAACCGGGAGTATGTGATAAAGAAAAAGACAATTACATATTTCTCGCTAAAACTAATACGTTAGATGAAAGAGAAGAATTAGTTAAAAAGTTATTAACCTATATTGATCCTGATGAAGGTACTTTATTTGCCCAAAATGTTTCTTTTGAAAAAGCTCGAATCAAGGAACTAGCTGCTATTTTTCCCCAATATAAAGAAAAATTAATGAAAATATATGACCGAGGTTTTGATCTTATGTGGCTGGTAAATACCAATAGTAAATTTTATGAAGAATTAGGTTTTGATAAAGAAAGAAGTGCCTTACCCAATTACTATCATAAAGATTTAAGTGGATCTTATTCAATTAAAAA